>CAZTTZ010000008.1:0-12880 GCA_964616065.1 uncultured Candidatus Saccharibacteria bacterium
CTCAATAATTTTCTCCCGGCCTCTTTTGTAATTGATTGAATAAATCTTTCTACATCCATAAAATTAAACTTATCTCTGTACTTCATTTTAGCGTAAAAATCCTGCTTCATGAACCTTGGTGAAGGACATGCTTGTCAAATTATTATTTTTGTTGTATAATAGATTAACTTTCTTGAAAGGAGGTGGAGTGAATTGCTCTTTAAAATATGGCTGAGATTCTTTTTAATATGGCCGGGGTTGCCAGCTATAGGCAATCCTGAGGATGCCGATGTCATTATTGTTCAAGCCTTTGGCCGTAATACCTATAATGATAAAGAATTAGATATCGTAGTAAAGATTATAGAAAAAGCAGAAAGCGAGCTGGAGGCAATTGATGAGTTAATAAGACGAAAATTTGATCCAGGAAGACCGAATTTTGAACTGGCAGAACAAGCAAAAGAAATTGCAGACACCTATAATCTACCTATTATTACCCAATGGGAAATAGGAGTTGCTCTGAGAATGTTATATCCATCTTGGCTTGAAACTCATCAAGTTTTGTGCGTCTGGCCTGGAAGAGAAAAGTATCTTGAAACTTGGATTGTGAAAGAGAAAACATATAAGATTATGCAACAATATGGTTGGCAGATTCCGATTGAACTAGCACATACAAGGCAGATTTCGCGGTCATACCTCATTGTCAAGTTAATTACCAACGTCAATCCGATAGTTATCCCTTCAAAAGCAAAAAGCTTTGATAGGAAATCAAAGCAATGGTGGATTAGGTCCTGGTACTTATGGTTGTTGCGCGAGATCCTGGTAAAAGGCCGGTTCGTTGTACTACAATTCTTGGGCCATCTTTTGCAAAAGAGATAAGGCGATAGCAACGCAATCTCATTGCTATCGCCTTTTTTTTAATTAGCGCAAAGATCTCTCAACTAGCAACCTTGCTTCCTCTAACAACCTCTCTGTATATTTATAAGGAAGGTTTAACATGTTTGATAATTGTACAGACGAATATTGGCACAAATCTTTTACCAGCATTATTTTTTTGGAAGAAAAAACGTCAATTAAACTTTTTCTAAAAGATGGGAGAATTGTAACTGGATAAAGTTTATTTTCTTCAATAATTCTTTCTAAACCTTCTCCTCTTGGATATCTCCATCCCAAAAGTTTCTGCCCAACACAATTTGAATATTTGATGACTTGATTGGTAAACTTTGTATTGGTAACAATTAAAGGATAAACCTCTATTCCATAAAACCTTTGTATATATTTACTCTTTTTTAAATCTAAAAATCTTGCATAATTCATTAGAGCCACTTTTAAATCTACTCTTTCCCCAAGGTTTTTATGAAATTTACATTCTCCTATATATGCCCTCTTTTGATTCCAGGCAATAAAATCAATCTCATATAATACTCCACATTTACCCGACAAATGAAGGTTGAACGAAACATTATATCCTTCTGCTTTAAAAATTTCGCCAATGTATTTTTCAAAAGGAAATCCAGTAGGCCCAAGTTTCCTTATTGCCTCTTTTAAATTAAATCTAATACCGGTTGGTTTATCTTCTTTTCTTAATAACTGAAGAACTCTTCTAAAAATTTTCCTTGTCTTAATACCCGGATATGCCTCTTTCTCTACCTCTTTAGCAATTCTAAAAGCCAATTCTTTTGAGGCTCCAGCCCTTCTTGCACTTCTATACACCTTTTTGACCGAAAAGGGTTCTTTTTTACCTTGGGCATTGATTACATAAATTTTGCTCATTTTTGCATATTTTAAGAAATCATTTTAAAAATCTCTCCGACTGTTTTTTGTTGGATTTGCGAAATTGCTTCATTAAAACATTCTTTAAGAACTTTCTCTTGTGTTTCCTTATCAAGCTCGGGATTTAGTTTAATTTCTATGATTTCTAAATTCCCACTCAATACTACTTTCGTCCCCTGTTTTTCTGCTTCTATTTTTTCTTTTTTTATTTTTTCTTGAATTCGTTTTAGTTCTTTAAATTGTTTTAGTTTTTCAAACATTTTTTAACTTTTTAATTTTTTGTTTAAGAGATTAGAAATTTACTTTTTAATTTCCCTCTCAAAAAAGAGAGAATTAAGAGAGATCATTTTCCGAATAACTCAACAAAGGTTTTTGGAGTATAAATTGGAATTCCTTGAAAGTTTCCGAGGGAAAGCAAGTGTCTATCATTGCTTATAATTGTTTTTGCTTCTCCAAAATAGGCGCATTCTAAAAATTTATTATCATCTGGATCTTCTTTTATTTCTTTAATTTTGAATCTCGGCTCAATCTTATTTTCTTCTTTAAAAATTTCTTTAACTCCTTTTTGAAATTTCTTTTTTGCTTTGATGTTCTGAATAATTCTTTCTACTTCCTTTTTTATTTCTTCTGTCCAGAGAACCTGAACCTTGCCTCTTCTTGCCATTTCCAAAATTTTTGCTGAGGCGCTATCTTTATTAAAATATCCTGCCACAAAAAGATTTGTATCTATTACTATCTTCATTTCAAACTTATTGTATTGAATTTTTTATTGAATAATCTTCACTCTGTCAAAAACAATTTTTTCTTTCTGAGAGTTTTTAGAGCCATTTCTAATCGAAATTTAGTTGGGGTATATAAAATATAAAGAGTCTCTCCTTTTTTAAACTTTTCTCCTTGTTTTTTGTTTAAATAAATACCTGCTCCTTTTATAAATGGCGCTCCCAAAATCCGGGCAATTTCTGATAAATGACAGTTGATAACTTCTTTTACTTTTCCTGATTTTTTAGCTTTTACTTCATGTTTTACCTCAGCCAGCTTAATTTTATCAGAACTAATTTTTGGATCACCGCCTTGAGCTTTAACTATTTCTCTAAACTTTACTAAAGCCTTCCCAGAAGCAAGCGATGATTTCGCCATTTCTTTTCCCTTTCCTTTTTTGGCTTTACCAACAAGTTCTAAAATATGGCCTGCAAGTTCTATCGCTCTTTTTTCTAAATCTCTTGGTCGATTTTCTTTTTGTTCTAACACTAAGAGATCATCACGAATCTGCAGAGCGGGGCCAATTCCTCTTCCAATTGGTCCTTTGACATAGTTAATTGAAACAAAAGTTTTTATTCCGAATCTTTTGGTAATTTCCTCAAACAATCTTTTAAGTTCTTTGGCTTCTTTTTTGTTTTTTATCTTTGCATATTTGTTTACCGGAATATCAATCACTAAATATTTCACTCCCATTGCCGCTTTTTTGGCAACGATGCTCGAAATTAGTTTTGGATAAGATTCAACTAAAAGCTGACTTGCTACCTCAATTATTCTTGCGTCTGAGGGAACAATATCCCCTGCCCCCCAAACAATGCACCCTTTTGTTTTTTCAACAATTTCAATTAACTCTCTTGTTGAAAAAGAAATCTTAGCTACAGTTTCCATTGTATCGGCAGTGCCCGAAGCTGAGGTAATTGCACGGGAGCAAGTTTTTGGAATATAAATTCCAAAACTTGCAATAATTGGAACAATTATCGGGGTGGTTTCATTTCCACAAAGCCCTCCGACTGAATGTTTATCAGCAACAACGCCTGGGAATCTAACTCTTTTACCAGTCTCTGCCATTGCTTTTGTTAAATAAAAGAGCTCTTTATTTGAAATTTTTTCAAAAAAGGAAGAAGCAACAAAAAACGCTACTGCTACATCATTTAATTTGCGAGAGACGATATCAGAAACAATAGAATACATTTCTTTATAGGTTAACTCATTTCCTAAAAGTTTTTTCTGAATCGCATCTAAAGATTGAGGTTTGCCAAGAAGTGAAAACTCAAGCTTCTCTCCCTCTTCAATTTCAAATCTATGAGATAAATCTTCAAAAATTCCTACCTCACCCTCTTTAACTAAATCATCTGTAACATCTACATACACTCCAATACTTTGTCCTTTAAGATGCATTACCAAACCATCGCCGGGCTTAATTCCTAATTTTTGGCAATCTATTTTGTTTAAAACCACAATCCAAGCAACTTTTGCTTCAATATCAATGATTTTTGCTTTTAAATTAAAAATTGATTTCTTCATAGTTTATAGTTTATCGTCTATTGGCTCCAATACTCAAGAGCTTCTCTTAATTCTTTATGCGTCTTTGCATATACTTCCAAGGAAATATTCTTCATTGTAGCCTCAATTGCCTGATAAACTGCTCTTGCTCCTGCTTCAGACCCCTTTGGATGTCCATGAATTCCTCCTCCAAAGTTAATTACAAGATCTTTGCCTAAAATTTTAATTAATTTTGGAACAAGACCAGGGTGCATTCCACCAGAGGCAATTGGCAAGACTGGCTTTAGCTTCCCAAATTTCCCTCTTAAAAATTCATTGATTTTTATCACATCTTCCTTTTTACCCTCCATTTTTCCCACTCCAGTGCCGGTATGAAGTTGATCAATTCCTACCAGTCTTAAAAGTTTTGCTAAAACAAGCATTGAAATGCCATGGTTTTTATCTCTGGTAAAAGCTGAATGTCCTGCCCGATGTCCATGAATAATTAGTTCAAAATTTTGACGCCTAAAATAATCTAAAGCTGAAAACCCCATTGAAACCACATCCACCATTACGCATCTTCCACCATATTTTTTAACCAATTCTGCCCTTTTTATTGCTTCATCGATTGGAGAAGTAACATTAAATACAAACACCTTTTTTGCTTCTGTTTCTCTTTCGGCTTTTTGCCTTGCTTTAATTACTTCCTTCACTCTTTTCTCAAATTTGGAGAATTTCATATCAGCTAATGTTTCGTCATCTTTTATTAAATCTACTCCATTCTTGAAAACTTTATAGGCTATTTCTGCTGTCTTTTGAGGCGAGAGACCAACTTTAGGTTTTATAATACATCCAATTATTGGGCGATCATAGATGCCAAATATTTTTCTTACCCCTCCTAACCCAAAACAAGGGCCTAAAAAATCATTAATGTATTTTTCTGACAATTCTACATCTTCTAAACGCAAATCCTTTACAATTTTCATTGAGAAAATATTGCCTGCAATTGTGGATAAAAGCTGGCAAATATTACCTCTTTCAAAAAGTTCAATTGGGTATTCAATTTTTATCAAATTAGTCTTTCTGTCAATGAAAATAACCCTTGCTGCCAACCTATCAAAAATTTTCTTATTTAAAGTATAAGGATGAGTCCAAGTACCAACCGAAGACTCAGCTGCTACAGCATTAGCTACTTTCTCTAAATCCAGTCCTTTTTTGGGAGTAATTTTAAATAAAGCAATTATTGAATCTCCCTTTGGCTTTTTCCCTATTGCAAGATGTGAGAAGTTGTAAAAATCCATGGATATGTTTCTTTTATAGCCGTTTTAATTTGGCTTGGTTTTATAAGACCTTTTTCACAGATTATTCCCTTGATAAATTTAGCCGGAACAATATCAAAAGCAAAATTAATAATTTTTAAGCCTTTTGGGGCGTTTCTCCAGATTTCTTTTGGCGATCTTTTTTCAATTTTTATCCAAGATTTTGGCGTAAACTTTAAAAGTGATGTCACTATATATAAGGGGACTTTCTCATAGTATGCCGAAAGAGAAATTCCAAAACTGCCAATTTTGTTAATGATTGAGCCGTCTTTTAAAATAGCATCGCAACCAATTAAAACTTTTGTCATCATTAATTCCTTTCCTGAATATTTTGAAATTAGAAATCCGGCAGAGGAATCAACAACCATTGTGGTAGGAACGCCTGCTTTTGTTAAATTTTTTGCCGTAATTCTTCCCTGAAAAAGTGGTCTTGTCTCAGTATTATAAACCTCAAATGCTTTTCCTTTCTTTTTCGCTAAAATTAATCCTTTTTCAACAGTTGAAGAATGACAATGGGTAAAAATTTTATCGCTGTTTTCAATAATATTAGAGGTATATTTTGCAATCTTCTCTTTTGCTGTCTCTAAAATCTCAAGCATTTTATCGCAGGCATTCAAAAGTTGGGTTTTTGCTACTTCTAAATCTTTTTTATCCTGGATTTCTGATAACAAAAATCTCATTGCATTTTGTGTTAAAGGTTCAGTAGGACGAGCAAAAGCTAATTCTTTTGCTACTCTGAGAATTTTTTTATAAAAGTCTTTGTGATTTTTGAATTTCTCTTTTTTTGCATAGGTATAAACTGCCAAAATTGAGGCTTTTGCAATGTTAGTTGCCCCCTGAATTTTTAAATTTTTGATCTGTTTCTTTGTCTCCTGAATTATGTTTTTCATTTTTTTAGATTATCATAATAAATCTTTTTCATCTATCCCTAAAACTTTCAAGACTCTTAAGGTGGCGGGAATGATTTGATGGTGAATGTAATAATTGACATCAATATCTTGAATTTTTGCAAACTCTACAGGCTCTGCTTTCTCTGAAATTGTTTTCCCTTTCTTTGTGATGACAAACATAATCGTTTGACCCGGCTCTACTTCAATTCCCTTCTCTTTCATTTTTTTTGCTGCCATAACATGAGGGGAGATCAATTTGTATTCTTCTATTGGTTTTGTTAGATCTTCATAAATTGTTAAATCTCTTAAAGTTATTTTCCTATCAACAAGGTTTTTGATTACTTTCTGAACATAATTTTTTGCCCCCTTAATGTCCTCTTTCTTTAATACAAACTCCAATACTCTTCGCTGAACTTCTTTTGCCAAATTACACCAATCTCTTCTTACTATCTCAAGCCCTCTTATAAGAAGAGTTCCATCTTTTGAAAGAAGAGCATATCTCTTTTTAGCAGTACCAGGAGCTATTCCTCTTGGAATAAAGATCCCTCTCAAATAAATTCCCTGCAAATCTAATTCCATCATTCCAGGTAGTTTTTTATTAATATATTTCAAAAATTTCTTAGCTTCTTTTTCTATATCATTTTTTGCCTTCACGAAGATTGAATCGGTGTCTCCGTAAATCACAATTAAACCAAAATTCTCGGCCTCTTTAATAATTTCTTTAATCCAATATCTTCCAAACGCTGCTGCACTTTCTGCACACTCTTTACAGTAATAACGAGAGGCAGGAAATCCCATATAACCATAGGTAGCATTGAGAATTGTTTTTATTGCAAATTGACGGTTGTTTAAAGTTTCATATTCAAAGGAGTCTTTTTTCAGCCCTTTAAGCTGACTTTTTATTACGAGCCTCTTTTTTATCAATTCTTCCAAAACCTCGGGAATAAAGCCCTTTTTCTTTTTACAGAACCAATAATTAAGTTCAGGCACTTTCAAACCTTTGTTCTTGCAGCACTTACATTGAAAAGTTTCCGGAGAGATATTAAAGGTAATGATAATACTTGGATAGGAAGATCTAAAATCCAAAACCGCTAAGTTTTTATGAATTCCTCCAATTGGCTCCTTGACAAATCCTCCTGTATAAGTAAATCGCTTTCTCTGAAGAATCTGGTCAAATTTAGGTTGATTGGCCAGAAGTTCATTTTTATCATTTGCCTTTCTTAAAAGATGCCACTCAACTAATTGGCTATAGGTCATTCTTGAAACATCAAAAAGCGTTTGTCCCACAATTTTTGAAAGCTCAAAAATTTGGGGGAGTAAGATTTGACCTAACTTAAAAGTTAACTCGCTATCTTTTTTGCAATATTTAGCAAGTTTCTCTAAATCTTTTTCTCTACGCCACGCCTCAATTATTTCCTCAAACTCAAGTTGAATTTTTTGGTCTTTTACAAGTTCTCCTGCTACCGCATCTAAAGTTAATACTTCGGTTTGTAAATTTGGGGACAAAATATTTTGGATAAAGTTAAAAAGATCTATATGAACAACTCCGTTCAATCTTGCTGCCGAAATTCTTGCCCTTCTTGAAAATTTAGTTTCGCGTCCATCTTTGGAGAGGATTAATTTAACTTTATTTTTTTGGCACCGCTTGTCTAAAACTTCAAAGTCAAAAGGGTCTCCATAATAAGTAAGAATGATGTCGGGATTAAATTTTTGTACCTCTTTCACAAACCTTCTTAGAAGTTCCTTTTCGTTTTTTACCACCTCAACCCATTTTGGGTATTTAGCCTTCTTATAAGTGAAAACTTTCTGATAATTCTCTGAGACAAGTGAAATCATTATTATCTTCCTTTCTCCTTTTTCTTCATAGGTTTCAATATCGAAAGCAAGGGTCTTTAATTCTGGTTTTTCTTCCATATCCAAAGGCTTTATTCTTGTTGGGAAAATTGCTATATCAACTTGAAAATCGGGCTTTATCTTTTTACCTTCAACTTCAATCCAGCAGGCTCCATCAATTTTTTTATCCATTAAAAATTTGCGATAGAAATTTATCTCATATTCATACTCATTAATTATAGAGCCCGACCCTCCTCTTTCTTTTTCCAAAACTTTTATTAAATCTCTTACCTTTTGAGTATGGGAGGCTCTAAAACAGGTAATTTGAATTACCTCTTTTTCTTCTCCTTTAAGTTTTCTCTTTGTAATTTTTATTTCTTTTATAGGCTGTTTTGCTTTTTTTAAAATTTCCTCAATTTCTTCTTTAGCTTTTTGAGGGTCGATCGGTAGCACAAAAAAATAAGGATAATAATCCTCTACAAACAAAACAGCGGTTTTTCCTTCTTTTGTTTTTCCCCAAATTCTTATAATTGAGCGATCCCCCTTTTTTATATAATCGCAATCTAAGATGAATACTTCTTTTCTCATAATTTTTGTATTTCTTTTTGAATTTCCTCTTGTGTTTTTTCAGGGAAAAGTTTTTGAATTTCTTTTTCTTTCTCTTCTACCAATTGATTTTTTCCCATCTTTTTTAGAATCTTTAAATAAAGAAGATGTGAGTAAAGATCTCTTTTCTCTATTTGAATAGCAGAATTTGCTACAAAAAGGGCCTCTTTGTATTCTCCTTGAAGAATTTTATTTTCAACTAAATACCAATAAGCATATAGATTTTTTGGGCTCAGTTTTATGGCTTTTTTTAAAATCTTCTCTGCCCTTTTTAATTTTTCTCTATCTTCCTTCCCAAAATAATTATATGTTTTGGCAAGCAAAATCATACTATAATAATCGTATGGCACTTCTTTAATATTCTTCTCAAAATTTTCAAGAGCAAAATCAACTTCTTTTTTTGAAGCCTTACCCTTAGAGAAAAGATCCTTCACTTTAAGAGCGTATTTTTCCCTTGCCTGATACCTTCCAAACAAAGAGAGTTTTTCTATTTTCTCAAAAATTGCCATTCTTTGTGATGAGGAAAGGTTTTTGTTTGAAATCCAAGCCATTAAATAAACAGATCTTGTTTGGTTTATTGGCAAATAATAAAAGAGAAGAGAGAATATAAAAAGAAAAAGGATGGCGGCAGCAATTTTTGATGCCTTTATCTTCTGGGACATTAGGGCAGTTTTCTGATCCAAGGAAACCAAATATCCAAGAACTAAGAAAAAATAAAAATAACTTGAGGGGGTGTCGAATACTGTAAGATTTTGAAGGAAATAGGTAAAAAGAAGACCGAAGAAGCAAGAAAACGTTCCAAAGGTAATTTTTTGTTTTAAAAAACCTTTAAAAAGAAAATAAAAAGCGTAGGCAAAAATAGCAAGATAGAAAATAAGGCCTAAAATTCCTGAAGATATAAGAGTATCAAATATAATGTTATGTGCTTTATCAAAACGAACTTCCCCACCTCCTTCTGGTAAAAATAAGGCCGGGTTAAAATGTCTTACATAAACTAATTCAAATGTCTCTGGCCCGAAACCTAAAATGGGTCTTTCTTTTATTGCCTCTAAACTTCCCTGCCAAACTATGAATCTTGCTTTCATTCCATAAGGAATAAGAATTTTTTGAACTATACTTTGGGGCCAATGAAGTAAAACCAAGAATATTAAAATAAAAAGAAGCGTTAAGATCAATAAAACTTTTTTTACTAAATTGAGTTTGTTTTTTGTTTTAAAACAAAAAGTTTTAAAACAAAAATAAAAAATCAAAATTAAAATTAGGCAAGAAAAGGTAGACAAGGTAGCGGCCCTTCCTCCGCTTAAAGAAAGAGCAAGGGCAGCCAAAAAGGCAGCCAAAAAACCAATAAATCTAATCTCTTTTTTTTCAAAAATAAGGAGTTTTTTTGGCAGATTTCTTTCTAAAATAAAATACAAAGAAAGAAAGAAAACAAAAACAAGATATGTTCCTAAAAAAGAACTGTTGCCAAAAGTAACCCCACTTTTGAGATTGGATTTGTCTAGAATACCAAAATATGATCCTATAAGGCATAATGAAATTGAAGAGCCTACAATGGATGAAAAAAGAAAAAATTCCTGCCATTGATTTACCCTAAACAACATTGATGCTACCATCAAAAAACCAAAAAGGTGCAATAATAATATTGTACTTGTTGAACGATCAAATTTGCCAAAAAAACTCAAAATAGGGTTTATGCTTTCTGCGGAAGCAATAAAGGATATTGAAACAAAGCCAATTATAAAAATAAAGAGGGGGCTTATTTTAAAAAATCCGGGCTTTTCAATAAGAAACAGAAAAATGCCAGAGAATATAATAATTTCTGTGAGGGCGAGAATGTAGAGATATTTTGAAGTAATAAAGCCAAAATAAAAAGGAGCAATAATATATGGATTAAGTAATAAAAAATATGTAGCAATTAAAATTAAAATCTTCAAAAAATTTCTTATTATTGCCTGGCTCATGTTTGATTAGAAAAACAATGGAAGATAAAATAAAATAATGGATTTCGGATTATCTTTTAGAAAAAATTTTTTACTCTTTGGGGATATTCTTTTATTCTTCCTTGCTTTAATTATATCCCTATTGATAGGCTTTGGAAAAGATTTTAACCTTCAGGTTTTTTTACAACATCTTTTTCCGTTTTCAATGTTGTTTCTTTTGTGGCTTTTTCTTTTTGCTATAGAGGGGGGATATGATCTTTATGCTCTAAAAAATAACTTCTCCTTGATTGGAAAAGTAGTTTTTCTTTTTATTTTTATTATTGTTTCCTCCTCCTTGTTTTTTTATTTTTTTAAAAATTTCCAAATTACTCCTAAGCAAAATTTAATTAATTTTTCTCTTATTTTCTGTGTCTTTGTTTTTTCTTGGAGGAAATTGGCTCTTTTTTTATATTCAAAACACTTTCGATATAAAATGGTTATTTTTGGCATCAATCAATCTTCAGAAAAGTTAGCCAATCAATTAATTAAAAACCCTCAATTGGGTTGGCATTTTGGAGGCTTCGTTGATGAAAAAAACCTCAAAGAAATAATAAAGTCAAAAGGTAAGGTAGATTTTAATCTTTTAGTTTTGGCAGAAAAATTTAAAATAGACAAAGAAAAGGAGCATCTTTTTTTTGATCTTCTTTTAAAAAGGGTTGACATTTTAAACTTAGATGAGATCTATGAAATAATCTTCCAAAGAATACCTGTTGAGTTTATAGACTATTCTTGGTTTATCAATAATCTTAAAGAAGGAAAAAAAGGTTTTTATGATAGAGCAAAAAGGGTATTAGATATATTTCTTGCCAGCCTTATTTTAACTATCACCTTGTTTTTATGGCTTCCAATTGCTATAGCAATTAAGTTGGAAGACAAGGGGCCTATTTTTTATAAACAGAAAAGGGTAGGTAAAGACAAAGTAGTATTTTATCTAATCAAATTTCGCTCAATGGTTCCTAATGCAGAAACAAGCGGCCCTCTTTGGGCAGAAAAAAATGATCCCCGAATAACCAAAGTTGGGAAAATTTTAAGAAGGGCGCATTTAGATGAACTCCCCCAAATGATTAATGTATTAAAAGGAGATATTTCATTGATAGGACCAAGGCCTGAGCGACCTGAGTTTGTAGAAAAATTAGAAAAAGAAATACCTTATTATCATCTCCGCCATATAATTAAACCTGGATTTACTGGTTGGGCCCAAATAAAATTTAGATATGCCAGGTCTATTATAGATAGTTTAGAAAAGTTTGAATACGATCTTTATTATATAAAAAATAGGTCCTTACTTTTGGATGTTTATATTCTTTTAAAAACTTTTTCCTTGCTCTTTAGAGGGTAGTTTATCTTTACAGATATTCCAAACTTTAGAAAGAACCGAAAGAGAGGTTTGAGCTCTTGGTTCTAAATCATAAGCATATTTTGCAAGAGAGAAGGCGGTTTTGCAATCTCCTTTTGAGAGTTTAATTTCTGCAAGAAGCCAATATCCTTGTTGGTTTTGAGAACTTATTTTAATTGCCTTCTCTGCATTTTCTTCCGCTTTTTTTATAGTATTCTCATTAAAATCTCTTGCTAAAATTAAATAAATATCGGAGAGTAAAAGAGAAGTCTTTAAATCTGATGGAATCTCTTTTTGAGTTTTTTCCAGTTCTTCTGCTATAAACTCCCCTTCTTCTTTTGAGGCCTGCTTTTTTGAAGCAAGAAATAAATAGGTTTTAGCAAGGTAAACCCTCATCTGATATATAGAAAAAGGAGTCATTTTTGAAATTTTTTCAAAAAGGCCCATTCTCTCTTTGGAATCTGATAAGCTTATATCTTTTATAAACAAATAGGAAGCCTCTGCTGGCAAGATTATAAATTTCAAAAACGAAAAGGAAAAAAGAAAAAGAATTAAAAAGCCCATGAAGAATTTAATTGATGAGGATTTCTCTGGACCTTGTGTTTTTTCGGGTTCTTTCAAAGAAGAGGCTACAAACCCAAGAGTTAGAAAGAAGAAAAGTAGGCTAATTGGCATATCAAAGACAGTTAAATTCTGAAGAAAGTAAGCCACCAACAAAGAAGTAAAAACGCTCGCCTTCCAGAAATCTTCTTTTGTTTTTTCTTTAAAATATCTCTTCCATAAAATGCCAAATGAAAAGAAATATATCAAAAGATAGGCAAGAAGTCCAAAAATTCCGCTTTCGATTAGGGTATCAAAAATAACGTTATGGGCCCTATCAAACCAAATTTCTCCTCCACATTCTTTTAAAAAGAAACACGGGTTAAAATA
>CAZTTZ010000009.1:0-11331 GCA_964616065.1 uncultured Candidatus Saccharibacteria bacterium
TGCACGCTGCCCTGTCAAGGCAGAGGTCGCCGGTTCAAATCCGGTCACCCCCGCTTGATTGTAAGAGTTCGTTTAAAAACGCCATGGTTCCTTTTGGGGAGAAAAGTCTAGCCTAGCGGTTTTATGGGGTTCGCTGCCCCATATCTTGCCAGAGCGCTGTAGGAGGTTTACTTCCTTTTCCTCCGAGGGCATTTCTCTCTGACAAGAGAAGAGAGGGTTCGAATCCCTCCCTAGGCTTTTCTCCCCTTTTTTCTTTGTTGAAATTACTTCAAAAATAGGCTAAAATAGAAGTAGAAGATGGATATAAAAAATCTTAAAAGACAAGCTCAAAAAGAGCTTAATTTAATTGTAAAGATAGATGATTTAAAGGAATTTGAGAAGAAATATTTGGGTAAAGACGGAAGAATTACTCGGCTTTTGAAATCTTTAAAAGACCTGCCCCAAAAAGAGAGAAGATTGATAGGAAAGAAGGCCAATGAGTTGAAAGACAAACTGATACTCGCTATCAAATCAAAAAAAGAGGAAATAAAAAGAAAGGAAATTGAGGAGAAAGAAAAACAAGAATGGATTGATGTTACGGTTCCTGCAAAGAAGATCGAAAAAGGTCATCTCCATCCTCTTACTCAAGTATGTGAGAGGGTAGAGGAAATTTTTATGAGTTTGGGTTTTTCTGTAATAGAAGGGCCGGAGATTGAAAATGAGTGGTACAATTTTGATGCGCTTAACATTCCCAAAGATCACCCAGCAAGAGATTTGTGGGATACCTTTTGGATAAAAACTCAAAACTCCTGCCTGCCGGCAGGCAAGGCAAAACGCAAAACTCAAAAGTTGTTATTAAGGACTCATACCTCCCCTGTACAGATTCATTATATGGAAAAACACAAACCTCCCTTAAGGATTATTTCTCCGGGAAGGATTTATAGATATGAAGCAACCGACGCCTCCCACGAAATTAATTTCTACCAAGTTGAGGGATTAATGATAGACAAAGATGTAAATGCGGCAAATTTTTACTTCATAATGGAAGAGTTTTTTAAATCCTTCTTTGGCAAAGAAACAAAAATAAGGTTAAGACCGAGTTTTTTTCCATTTACTGAGCCAAGTTTTGAGATAGATGTTTTATGTTCCATTTGTAAAGGTAAAGGCTGTAGTGTTTGTTCTCAACGTGGATGGATAGAGATAGCCGGGGCGGGAATGGTTCATCCAAATGTTTTAAAAGCAGTTAAAATTAACCCCAAAAACTGGCAAGGTTTTGCTTTTGGAATGGGATTAGATAGACTGGCAATGATGAAGTATAAAATTGATGATATTCGACTGTTTTATTCAGGCGATTTGAGATTTTTAAAGCAGTTTTGACAAAAAATTCAAAGTTCAAAATTCAAAATGCAAAATCACAGTTCAAAATTCAAAATTCACGATTCAAAATCGATACACATCAAGTCCAACGTTTTATATTTTTTTATATTTTACATTTTGCATTGTCATTTTGAGATTTGAGATTTGCAATTTGAATTTCCTATCATGATTTTTTCTTATAACTGGCTACAATCATTTTTTGATAAGAGATTGCCAAATCCTAAAAAATTAGGAGAACTTTTGACTCTACACAGTTTTGAGGTGCAGAAAATCGAAAAAAAAGAAAACGATTGGGTGCTTGATATTGATGTCACTCCAAATAGAGTAGATTGTTTTTCTCATTTGGGAATTGCAAAGGAATGTGGGGCAATTCTTAACTCAAAACTCAAAACTCAAAAGTCAAAACCACAATCCAAAACTAAAAACTTAGATATCAAGAATTTTATTACAATTGAAGTTAAAAGCAAAACGGATTGTCCCAGATATACTGGAAAGGTAATTTTGGGAGTAAAAGTAAAGCCTTCTCCAAAATGGTTAAAAGAAAGACTTATTTCATGTGGAGTTTTGCCAATTAATAATATTGTTGATGCTACAAATTATGTAATGTTAGAACTTGGACAACCGCTACACGCCTTTGATTTAGATAAAATCAAAGGCGAAAATGCCAAATCCCAAATTCCAAACAATGTGAAAAAGATAATTATAAGAAGGGCTAGAAAAGGAGAGAAAATAGAAGCTTTAGATGATAAAACCTATATTTTAAATGAAAATATTTTAGTTATTGCAGATAAAGAAGGTCCTATTGCTATTGCAGGAATAAAAGGAGGCAAAAAAGCCCAAATCTCAGAGGAAACACAAAACATTTTTATTGAGTCGGCCAATTTCGATCCGATTCTAATAAGAAAAGGCCAAAGAGAGCTTAAACTTAAAACCGATGCCTCCTTGAGATTTGAGCATGGCTTGGATCCCAATATGACAGAGATGGCCCTTCTGAGAGTAACAAGTCTTATTCAAGAAATTGCTGGAGGTAAAGTTTTGGCCGGTGAAGTTGATTATTATCCTCAAAAAGTTAAACCATGGACAGTTAACTTAAATATCAAGAAACTTCAAAAAGTTTTAGGCATAGAAATTCCCCCAAACAAAGTATTAGAGATTCTAAAGAGGTTAGGTCTTGAGATAAAGAAAAGAAAAAAAGATATTATAGTTGTGGGTATTCCTACAATAAGGAAGGATCTTCAAATAGAGGAGGACTTAATTGAAGAAATTGGTAGAATTTATGGATATCAACATATTCCTCCTATTGTGCCAAAAACTGTGCTGAGACTACCAGAAAAAGAAGATGCGCTTGTGTGGGTATCTAAAGTGAGAAGGATTTTAAAGGAACTTGGCTTTGTAGAAGTTTATAATTATTCTTTTGTAAGCGAAAAAGATAAACAAAAACTAAATTTAGTAAAGTTAATAGAATTAGAGAATCCAGTGAGCGATGAGTTTAAATATTTAAGACCTTCTCTTTTGATCAACTTAATTAAAAATATTCAAGAGAATCAGAAGAATTTCAAACAATTTAAATTATTTGAGATAGGGAAGATATTCTATCAGCAAAAAGAGAAATTGTTTGAGAAAAGAATGCTCTCTGGAGTGATTTTCGGAGAAAAAGAGGGTTTCTACTTAATAAAAGGAATTGTAGATAGTTTACTTGAGCAATTTGGAATCTCAGATGTCTTTTATGATGAGTATCAGCCAACACCAGAGGATTCTTTGTGTTCTTTCTGGCATATTAGAAAATCTGCAGAAATTAAAGTTTCAAATAAAAAGATTGGGTTTTTGGGAGAAATTTCCAAGAAGGTGGCCAGCCTCTACGAAATTAAATCTGAGATTTGTGCTTTCGATATTGATTTCGATAAGCTTGCAAAGCTTGCTTTTGAGGAACAAGAATATCTGCCAATATCAAAATATCCAGCAGCTGTGCGGGATATTGCAATACTCACCCCTTTGGACACCAAAGTTGCCGATGTTATGAATATCATATATGGGGCCGGTGGTAGGCTTTTAAAAGATATTGATTTATTTGATATTTATATGGGAGAAGAAATTCCCGAAGGAAAAAAGAATTTAGCCTTTCATTTAATATTCCAGTCTGACAAAAAAACGCTCTCAAGCGAGGAAGTAGATAGATTGCTTAACAAAATTATTCAAGCCATAGAAGAAAATCCTGAGTGGGAAGTGAGAAGGTAATTTCAAAATGCAAAATGCAAAATTACAATTCAAAATTCAAAATTAGCAAGAATCAAAATTGAATTAATTTTTGGAGATCTATGCCAAGGAAAAAACAGACTTCTAAAAAACAAGAAGAATATACGGCAAAAGATATTTTCGTCTTAAAGGGTTTGGAGCCGGTAAGACAAAGACCAGCAATGTATATTGGTTCAACAGGATCTGAAGGTCTGCACCATTTGATATGGGAGTGTTTAGATAATAGTATTGACGAAGCGCTTGCGGGATATGCAAAAAATATCGAGGTTGAATTAGTAAAAGAAGATCAAGTGAGAGTTTCTGATGATGGAAGAGGAATTCCAGTTGATATCCACCCGGAGACAAAAAAATCGGCTTTAGAGACAGTAATGACAACCCTACATGCCGGGGCAAAATTTGGAAGAAAAGTGTATCAAGTTTCAGGTGGCCTCCATGGAGTTGGAATTTCTGTTGTTTGTGCTTTATCTTCTTGGATGAAAGCAGAGGTATGTAGACAAGGAGTTAAATATTACCAAGAATATTCAAGAGGTAAACCCAAAACAAAATTAAAAAAGGCAGGAAAGTGCAGACAGACAGGTACAACTGTCATTTTTGAGCCAGATAAAGAGATTTTCAAACAAATAAAGTTTGAACGAAAGAAGATTCTCAATCATTTAAGAAGACAGGCCTATTTAACAAAAGGGGTGAGGATTAAGTTTATTGATTCAACTAAAACTCCTCCATTTGAATATACATTTTATTTTGAGGGAGGGCTTAAATCATATATTAAGTATTTAATTGGACCCAACACACCACTTCATCCAAATGTGTTTTATGTCTCAAAAGAAAAAGATGGGGTATTGGTAGAGGCAGCCTTTCAATATACTCAAGAGAGAGAATGTTGGGAGGAGAGTTTTGCTAACAATATTCATACAGAAGATGGAGGAACCCATTTAACTGGTTTTAGAGCTGCTCTAACCCGAGTTTTAAATGATTATGCAAAGAAAAATGGTTTTCTTGAAAATAATGAAGAAGGATTTACTGGTCAGGATGTAAGAGAGGGGTTGAGCGCTGCAGTTTCAGTAAAAGTGCCCGAACCCCAATTTGAAGGACAAACTAAAACTAAACTTGGGAATCCGGAGGTAAGAACAATTGTAGAGTCAGTAGTCTCACAGGCTTTGGCAGACTTTTTGGAAAGACATCCACAAGATGCGAGGATAATTATCAATAATTGCATTTTAACCCAAAAAGCAAGAAAAGCAGCAAAGGCAGCAAGGCAGACAGTATTAAGAAAAGGAATTTTAGAGGGATTAAGCCTACCAGGCAAGTTAGCTGATTGTTCAACAAAGAAACCCGAAGAAGCGGAACTTTTCATTGTGGAAGGCGATTCAGCCGGGGGCTCGGCAAAACAGGCAAGGGACAGACGTTTTCAGGCTATTTTGCCATTGAGAGGTAAGATTTTGAATGTTGAAAGAGCAAGACTCGATAAAATTTTATCTTCCCAGGAAATTAAGGCCTTGGTAATTGCTCTTGGTTGTGCCATTGCTCAGGATTTTGATATCAACAAATTGAGGTATCATCGAATTATTATCATGACAGATGCTGATGTAGATGGGGCCCATATTAGGACTTTACTTTTAACTCTTTTTTATCGATATTTTCGTCCTGTTATTGAAAGAGGATATCTCTATATTGCTCAACCACCTCTTTATCGAATTCAGACAGGGAAAAAACTAGAATATGCATATTCAGATGAGGAGAAGGAAAAAATTGTAAGGGAGTTTCAGAAATCAGGGGCAGGAAAGATTGAGATTCAAAGATATAAAGGTTTGGGAGAGATGAATCCAGATCAGCTTTGGGAGACAACAATGGATCCGGAAAAAAGAATTTTGCTTCAGGTTACAGTTGAAGATGCAAAAGAAGCAGATAGAATTTTTGATATCCTAATGGGAAAAGAAGTTTTACCAAGGAAAAAATTTATCCAAGCCTATGCAAGAAGTGTCAAGAACCTTGATATATAGTTTTTACATTAAGTAGTTGACAAAACAGGGTTTGCCAGTTAATAATATAAAAAGTAAACGCAGGCCCAAAGAGGCCTTTTTAAAAATATGAAACTTTCTAATATCCCCGGGCGATTAATTAAATATCTAAAAGAGGTAAGAATAGAAGCAAAAAAAGTTAACTGGCCAACAAAGAAAGAAGCATTAAAATATACCCTCATCGTTATTGGAATCTCTGTGAGTGTGGCTATATTTTTAGGCACCCTGGATTTTATTTTTACTTTAATTTTGAATAAAATTATCTTGAAATAAAAGCTACATGCCAAGACAACGTTTACCCAAAGAAAGAAGATGGTATGCCATACATACATATTCAGGTTATGAAGATGCTGTAGCCAAGAGTCTGAAACAGAGAATAGAGTCCTTAGGGATGGAGGACAAGATTTTTAATGTTTTGGTTCCAAAAGAAAAGAAAATAAAAATTAAAAATGGAAAAAGACAAGTGGTAGAAGAAAAAATTTATCCAGGGTATGTGTTAGTTGAGATGATTGTTACTGATGACTCATGGTATGTTGTTAGAAACACCCCTAATGTTACCGGCTTTGTTGGGGCAGGCACAACCCCAATTCCTTTATCTGATAAGGAGGTTGAAATGCTTAAAAAGAGAACGGGAGAGGAGGTTCCAAAATATAAGATTAGTTTAGAAATTGGAGATCAAGTAAGAATTATTGATGGTCCATTTAAAGATTATGAGGGTAAAGTTTCTGAGATTGATGAAGAGCAAGGTAAAATTAAGGTAATGGTAAATCTTTTTGGAAGAGACACCCCGGTAGAATTAGATTCGCTTCAGGTGAAGAAGATATAAGTCACCAAGTCACTAAGTGACCGAGTAAATTGAATGATTAAGTATTAAAAATATGAAGAAAATAAAAACAAAAGTTAAATTACAGATTCCAGCAGGTCAAGCAAACCCAGCGCCACCAATTGGGCCAGCTTTAGCACAGCATGGAATTAATATTTCTGAATTCTGTCAAAAATTTAACGATGCTACAAAAAATAAAGCCGGTTATAAAATTCCGGTTGTGATTACTATTTATGAAGACCGCAGTTTTGATTTTGAACTCAAACAACCTCTTGCCTCTGATTTAATAAAAAAGGCAGCCGGTATTGAAAAAGGCTCAGGAGAGCCTAACCGGAAAAAAGTTGGCAAGCTAACTAAAGAACAAATTAGAGAAATTGCTAAGATGAAATTACCGGACTTAAATACAAACGAGATTGAAAAGGCAATGAAAATTATTGAGGCACAGGCCAAAGGAATGGGAATAGAAATAGAATGAGTCACCGGGTAACTCAGTGACTGAGTGACTTGGTGACTAATAAATATGATTTTATCCGACAAAGACATAAAAGAATATATCGAAAGCGGTAAAATCAAGATTAATCCAGTGCCAGATTTTGAGATACAGCTTGGACCAGCTTCATTAGATGTGAGGCTGGATAATATTTTTCGAGTATTTAATCATACCCAAGTTCCTTATATTGATCCAAAAAATAAATCTACTTTTGAGAATTTAACCGAGGTTATAAAAATAGAAGAAAACAAACCATTTGTTTTGCAACCCGGACAATTTATTCTTGCTTCAACATTAGAAGAGGTAGAACTGCCAGATGATGTTGGCGCAAGGATTGAGGGAAGATCAAGTTGGGGGAGGTTGGGAATAATTGTTCACTCAACGGCTGGATATATCGACCCAGGGTTTAAGGGTAAGATTACTCTTGAGATGTCAAATATAGGTATGCTTCCAGTATTGCTTTATCCTGGAATGAGAATCTGCCAACTCTCTTTTGAAAAACTCTCCTCACCGGCTCAAAAACCTTATCCTCAAAAGAAAGACGCCAAATACTTTGGCGATCAACTTCCTCAGGAGAGTAAAATTTATAAAGATTTTCAAAATCAATGAAGAAAAATCTCTGGCCAGGCAAATTTATTGTTTTTGAAGGCCTTGATGGCTCAGGTTTAACAACCCAAGCCAAACTTTTAAAAAATTTTTTAGAGAAAAAAGGGATTAAGACAATTCTAACAAAAGAGCCTACAAAGAATTCCTCGGTTTCAAAGGAAATCCAAGAGATTTTAGATCATAAAAAAGAAATCGGCCCGTTTGATTTTCAAAAACTGTTTGCAAAAGATAGAGAGGAGCATTTAAAAAGAGAGGTTATTCCGGCCCTTAAAAAAGGTGTCTGGATAATCTCTGACAGATACTTCTTTTCGTCTTTTGCATATGGGGCTGAAGATAAATCAGAGATTCAAAAAATAATTGAACTTAATAAAAATTTTTTGTTGCCTGACTTAACAATTTTGCTTAAAGTAGATCCAGAGATTTGCATGGAAAGAATTAAAAAAAGGCAAGAAGAGATTAAACTTTTTGAGAAAAAAGAGAAATTAGAAAAAGTGTGGCAAAACTATTGCCATTTATTAGAAATTTTTGATAATATTAAAGTTGTTAATGGGCAAAAGCCTATTGAGAAAGTTTTTCAGGAGATCACAAAATTAGTTCGTTCAAAATTCAACCTAAACTAAAGGAGGTGGGTGATGAAGGTTCTTTATCCGCCTGGAAAAGTGAAAATCTTGGGTATTACAATAGGACTGGAAGGAGAAGCTCCTCTTGAAGTGATTGAGCTTGCAGGAAGAACTGCTTATCAGAGCTTTGATCGAATAAAAGAAGGCAGCGCTCAAGAGTTTGTGAGGAGGATTATTGAAAGAGGCCATGAAAGCGTTATCGAACATAGTTCAATGACAGTTCGTTTTTCTAAAGTTTCCCGTGGGTTTACCCATCAAGTTGTTCGGCACCGTCTTTGTGGTGTTACTCAAGAGTCTACTCGCTATGTAAACAAAAAAGGCTTTACTGTTATTCTACCTCCAGGCAGAGATGCCAACCAAAAAGTTGAACTTAAATTGCCTGATGGGACTCCCATTAGATTAACAATTGAGGAATGGTTTATGCTTAATGATCAGATGTATCAGAAACTTTTGGAGACTGGTTGGCCCCCTGAGGATGCCCGGCAGGTTCTTCCCATTGGTATAAGCACTGAGATTGTTATTACTACAAACTTTAGAGAATGGAGGCATATTATTGGTCTTCGAGGCGCCTCGGATGCTCACTGGGAAATTAGGTTGGCAATGATTGAACTTTTGAAACAGGCCAAGAATCTTGTTCCAGTAATTTTTGATGATTTTGAAATTGATGAAACCGTTCCTTGTATTCGACAGATTAAGGCTTCCGCTTAATGCGGAAGCCTTTATTTTTTCACAAATTTTGGTAAAATAGCTAAATATGAAATATCAGCCAAAAATAGGATTAGAAATTCATATCGAACTTAAGACGAACTCGAAAATGTTCTGTTCTTGCAAAAATGATTCTCAAGAGAAAGAACCAAATGTTAATATTTGCCCAATTTGCTTGGGACACCCAGGTGTTTTACCGACAATCAACATTGAGGCAATTAAATTAGTTATAAAAACAGGACTTGCCTTAAATTGCAAAATTGCTAAAACTTCTAAGTTTGAGAGAAAAAATTATTTCTATCCGGATCTTCCAAAAGGGTATCAAATTTCTCAATATGCAGACCCCCTATGCAAGGAAGGGTTTTTAATTATTCCCTCAAATAATAAAAAAATAAGAATCAGAAGAATTCATTTAGAAGAAGATACGGCAAAACTCATTCATCCGGAGGGTAAAAATTATTCACTCTTGGATTTCAATCGAGCAGGTATTCCTTTAATGGAGCTTGTCACCGAACCTGATATTGAATCAGCCAAAGAGGCAAGAGAATTTGCCAGAGAGCTTCAGCTAATTTTGCGATATCTTAGGGTTTCAGATGCTGAGATGGAGAGAGGACAAATGCGCGTTGAGGCGAATGTCTCGCTTCAACGCAAATTCCAAACCTCAAGCACCAAATCTCAAACAAATTCAAAGCTGGGGACAAAAGTGGAGATAAAAAATTTGAATTCTTTTAAGGCAGTGGAGAGGGCAATTGAATACGAAATAAAAAGACAGAAAGAAATCTTAGAGGGTGGAGGAGAGGTGATACAGGAGACAAGAGGCTGGGATGAGAAAAAGGGGATTACATTTTTGCAAAGAGAAAAGGAAGAAGCTCACGATTATAGGTATTTTCCTGAACCAGATTTACCTCCAATGGAATTTGATAAAGATTTTATTTTAGATTTAAAAAATCAACTTCCCGAGCTTCCTTTGCAAAAAAGAGGGAGGTTTCAGCAAGAATACAATCTTTCTTCCAAAATTATCGAGATACTAATTTCAAATAAAGACCTAAGCGAATATTTTGAAAAAACAACCTCAGAGCTCTTTGAATGGGCAGAGGACAAAAATATTTCAAAAGAGAATTATCAAAAACTAGTTCAAATGGCCTCAAACTATCTTTTGTCAGAAGCGTTAGGGTTTTTGGAGGGCAAACCATTTTCAGAAAAAGAATTTCCTATAACCCCAGAGAATTTTGCAGAGTTTATAACCATTATTTATGAGAAAAAACTCACCAGCAAATTGGCAAAAATACTTTTAGGTGAGATGTTTGAGACCGGCAAGGATCCCTCTGATATTTTAGAAGAGAAAGAATTAATTCAGGTAAGCGACGAAAAAGAGGTAGAAGAGATTGCTGAAAAAATTATTGAAAGTAATCCTAAAGCAGTTGAAGATTTCCGGTCGGGCAAAGAGAGTGCGATCCAATTTTTAATTGGCCAGATGATGAAGGAGACAAAAGGCAGGGTGAATCCTGAAATAGCTAAAAAGATTTTGACAAAGCTTCTTCAAAGGATATAAAATAGAGATGGTACCTTATAATGTACCTTGCCTAGAAAGGGGGTAGGATGTCTCTGAGAGACGAGTATCCTGAGGGATGGATGACGGAATTACCAGATGATCCGGTAGATTTGGTACTGGAAAGTTTACGCCGTCAAGACCCAGCACTGTTTGCAAGGATCTGCGCCCAATCCACCAGGTTTCCTGACCCTGCTCAATTGATGATTTCTGAAGAGCTGGACATTTAGGGGCACATCTGTGCCCCTTATTACTTTAAAAACTCCCTTGTTAGTTTTTTTGCCTCTTTGAAATTTTTAATCCAATGAATTCTCTTATCTCTTTTAAACCAAGTCATCTGTCTTTTTGCAAAATCTTCAATTGCTTTTTGAAGCTGTTCTACCATTTCTTTCCAAGAGAGCTTTCCCTGAAGATAGTAAGCAATATACCGATATTCAAGTCCAAATTCTTCTAATCTCTTCCAGGAGAGCCCAGACTCTTTTAGTTTTTTTACTTCTTCAATCATTCCTTGTTTCAGTCTTTTTAAAAGTCTTTTTCTAATCCTTTCTTTTAACTCCTTTTTGTCACGCTTAATTCCAATCATTAAAACATCAAAAAGCTTTTGTTTTTGTAGCTTTGGTACCGGTTTTCCAGTTTTTAAAACAATTTCAATTGCCCTAATAAGTCTTCTTTTGTTGTCTTTCTCAATAGTTTTTGCTCTTTCTGGATCTAATTTTTTAAGATATTCATAAAGTTCTTTTGTGCTTTTTTGCTCTAATTTTTTTCTAAATCTCCAATCAGGTTTTACTTTTGGGAAAACCAAGCCATCTACAACTGCTTGAACATAAAAACCAGTCCCTCCACAAAGAATAGGTAGTTTGCCTTTTCTTTGGATTTTCTTAATTGCTTCAATTGCTTTTTTCTGATATTGA
>CAZTTZ010000010.1:0-7289 GCA_964616065.1 uncultured Candidatus Saccharibacteria bacterium
TATATCGTCACCTCGCGGCTTTACAACGAAAAAGTTTATTTGGTTTTGAAACAAAGAATTAATGAATTTTCTCCATGCCCGATTAGACCTTTAAAAGTGGAGGGCAAAGATATAGAAATAAAATGTCAAGAAATATACTATCCAGTTGTACCTATGCCTGTTGATACAACATTTGTCGCGATGGTGCTTGATCCTAAAACAGGCAAAATAGAGAAGAAAGTTTCTTTTGTTGGATCTTTGCAATCTGTGGTTTATATGTCAGAGAATGCCCTTTATATTACTTATCCGTATTATGAGAGCTTCTTTAAAGTTTTTGCAGACTTTTTAGAAGAGGAATGCAGAAGCCTTTTTCCTGATTGGATTTTCTCAAAGATTGCCAAACTTAGAAATTACGATTTAAGTCAAGAGGCAAAGCTTTTAGAACTCCAGCTTATTTTAGAAAAATATCAAAGATCTCTTGATCAAGATGAGAGATTGAAACTTGAAAATGAGATTAGGAATAAAGCCGAGGATTATTTTAAGGCCCATATGAGAGAATTGGAAAAAACAGGTATTGTAAAAATTGATGTCAAAGATTTAAAAATTCTCAAAAAAGGAGACATTCCAGGCAGACTTCTTAACCAATTTTCTTTAGACGAATATCAAGGATATTTAAGGGTTGCAACAACAGTTGGGCAGAGATTTTTGCCTTTTGGATTTGGAGGAAGAAGCGAAACAGCTAACGACATTTATGTATTGGATGAGAATCTAAAAATTGTTGGAAAAATCCAAGACTTAGGAGTAGGGGAGAGGATTTATTCAGCAAGATTTATTCAAGATAAGGGCTATCTTGTTACATTTCGCCAAATTGACCCCTTCTTTGTTTTAGATTTGTCAGATCCAAAAAACCCACAGCTTAAAGGGGAGCTTAAAATTCCGGGGTATTCTTCGTATCTTCATCCAATTACAGATGATAAAATTTTAGGAATTGGCAAAGAGAATTGGCAAATTAAAATTTCTCTTTTTGATGTACAAAACCCAGAAAATCCAAAAGAATTAGATAAATACATCTTAGATGAAACTTTTTCAGATATCCTTTCAACTCATCATGCCTTCTTATTAGATAAAAAACACCAAATCTTTTTCCTGCCGGGGTCAAAAGGAGGCTATATTTTCTCATACAAAAACGATAAATTAGAACTCAAAAAGGCAATAGCAGAAACAGGAGCAAGAAGAGCTCTCTATATAGACGATTATCTTTACATTGTTTCAGATAAAGGAATTTCAGTTATAGACGAAAATACTTGGGAGAGAGTAGAGGAATTTGAATTTTAACCCTCCCTCTAAAAATTTATGAGTTTCAAGGAGAAGGTTTTTAAAATAGTGAAGGGGATTAAACCCGGAAAGTTTTTAACTTACAAAGAGGTGGCAAAAAAGGCAGGGAATAAAAATGCTCAAAGAGCAGTAGGTCAAATTTTAGCAAAGAATAAAGATTCTAAAATACCTTGCCATAGGGTAATTTTAAGCAACAATTTAGTTGGGGGATATTTTGGAAAAAGAAAGTTGGCTTGGAAAAAAGCGGCAATGCTTTTAAAAGAAGGAGCAATCGGGGTAATTCCAACCGACACTCTTTATGGAATTTGTACCTCTTGTTTCTCTAAAAAATCAGTTGAAAAAGTTTACAAACTCAAAAAGAGAGACCCAAAAAAGCCTTGTATTATCTTAATCTCCAGCTTACAAGATTTAGAAAAATTTGAAATAAAACTTACAAAAAAACAAAAAGAAATTTTAAGAAAAATTTGGCCTGCACGAATAAGTGTGGTATTGAAATGTTCGTCTCAAAAGTTTTCTTATTTGCACCGGGGTTCAAAGACTTTAGCATTTCGTTTACCAAAAAAGAAATTCATTTTAAACATCCTAGAAATTTCAGGACCTTTAATTGCTCCCTCCGCTAATTTGGAAACAAAACCACCTGACACAACAATTTATGAGGCAAGAAAATATTTTAGGAACACTGTTTTTTATTTAGATGGGGGTAGACTTGAGGAGGGACCTTCAACTTTAATTGATTTAACAAAAGGTAAAATAGAAATTTTGCGAAAAGGAGCCGACTTTTATATTTTAAAAAGATTTGACTTTAATTAAGATAGATGATATATTGAGTTTTTTCAATAAACGCTCTTTAATTTCGAGCGCAAAGACCAAAAAGGAGGCAAAATGCAAGAAAGAAGAGAAAAACCCGTAGTTGCTCTGGTGGCTCATGATAAACGTAAGCCAAAAATGCTTGAGTGGGTAAATGCACATAGGGAACTTTTGAAGCAATGTGTTTTAGTGGGCACAGAAGGAACAGCAAAAAACATAAGGGATATTCTTGGTTTAGAAGTGAAAAGTATCGGCCACGGCCCTCTTGGAGGAGATATATCTATTGCCTATAAGGTTCTAAAAGGAGAAATATCGCTCTTGGTTTTCTTTATCGATACCCAGACTCCCCATGGGCATGAGCACGATATACAATCTCTAATTAGAGCCGCAGTAACCAAAAACATCCTCTTTGCGCTCAATGCTCAAACAGCTGAAGTTCTTGTTCGTTCTTTGGTAAAAAAAAGATGAATTATTGTCTTCCGGGTCAGCTTTCGCTGACCCGGGTTTTTGTTTAAGATAAAACTCGTCTACAAAAAATTAAAAAATTATTTTACAATACAAAAATATGGAAGATTGCGTATTTTGTAAAATTGTAAAAGGAGAGATTCCTTCATACAAAGTTTATGAAGATGAAAAATTTATCGCTTTTTTAGATATTAAACCCAGAAATCCAGGGCATACTTTGGTTATCCCAAAAGAACATTTTAGATGGGTTTGGGATGTGCCATATCTTGGAGAATACTTTGAAGTAGTGGGGAAGATTGCCAATGCTATTAGAAAGGCAATGACCACCCAATGGGTTGTTGCTTTAGTTATAGGAGAAGAAGTACCTCATGCTCATATCTGGCTTGTTCCAAGATTTAAAAATGATGGACATGGAGGTTCGATAGATCTTTCAAATATAAAGGAAATTTCAAAAAAAGAAATGGAAAAGATTGCCCAAAAAATTAAAGAAGAGATAGAAAAATAGGGCCGGTCTCGACCCCGGCCCTATTTGATCTCAAACAAAGGGCTGAGAGGCTTGCTTTTGTGAATTGATTCAAGGATTTTAGCCAGAAAATGAGCGATATCTACAACATTAATCGGGAGATGTTTTTTGATTTTTCTTGAAATAGGTAAGGTATTGCTCACGACGATTTCTTTAATAAGAGGGTGAGAAAGATTTCCAATGACGTTTCCTGCAAATACTCCATGCGCTGCTACAATAATAGCCTCCTTGATTTTCTTTTCTACTTTTTGTATCAGTTTTGCAATAGTGCCTCCGGTGCATATCTCATCGGCAGCAATAATGACAGTCTTCCCTTGATAGTCTCCTTGAATAGAAAGGATCTTCACCTCGGTTGAGGAAGTCCTCATTTTTTCTACATAACCTACAGGAAAGCCAAGATGTTCTCCAACAAGAAGAGCCCTTTTTATTGAATGGGTATCATCAGGAAGGACGATAGTCTCTTTTGGGTTTAGATGTTTTTTGCGAAGGTAAGGAATTAAGAGCTTGAAGGTAGAAAAGTTGTCTATTCTTTCAAAAAATCCTTCCACTTGAGGAGCGTGTAAATCAAAAACAATTGTAGGAGTATGACCGTCGCAAGCTATAAGAAAGTTCTTGGCAATTATCTTTGCAGCAATACCCATCCTCCCTTCTTTTTTATCAGAGCGGGCATAACTAAAATAGGGCATTACAAGAAAAACTCTCGAAGCAAACGATTCATAAGCCGCATTAAGGGTCAGTTGGGTGGCGAGAATATCGCGAGGGAGATTTTTGGAAGGGATACTTGTAAAAAACACAAAAGCAGAACAATCCCTAACTTCTCTGGGAAGCTTCACCTCAAAACAACCATTTGGATAAGTGCGTAATTCAGGGTGTACCACCTCCACTCCCAGCATTTTGGCTACTCCATATGCCAAAGCAGGGTAATTTACTGGGAGAATCTTTAATCTATCCATTTTTCCCTCCTTTTTAATGAGCAAAGGATATTTTCTTATAACATGGCAAAATACTTTGTCAAATATTTTTTCTTGGCTATAATCTTTGGGTTATAATAAAAGAATGGAAGATTTTTTCAAAAATTTAAAAGAAAATAAAATAGCGATTGCCCTTGTAATTGTTGGGTTGATCATTGGGGGTGCTATTTATATAACTCAAAAGGAAAATTTAGAGAGGGAAAATACGCAATATGAATATGAGATAACTTCTTCTACTACTTCTTCTGAAGAAGGTGATTGCCATATTCATTTTACTCAAGCCCCAAAACATATTGGAGAAATCTGTATAGTTGAAGGCAAGGTAGACCATGTTTATATTTCCAAAAAAGGAAATATATTTTTAGATTTTTGTAAAAATTATAAAACTTGTCCTTTTTCGGGAGTAATTTTTAAAAAGGACGCTGCAAAATTTAATCCTGAGATATATGAGGGAAGAGAAGTGAGGATTAAAGGGCTAATTAAGACTTATCAGGGAAGACCTGAAATTATTATTAATGACCCAAAACAAATTGAAATTAAATAGGAAAGTTTTTCTTTTTGGGGCAATATTGTTCTTTTTTCTCTTGGGATACCATCTTGCTTGTTCATTTTCCCAGCCATTTAGAGTTTTGAAAGTCATTGATGGTGATACAATCGTGGTTCAAATAGGTTTTAAAAAAGAGACGGTAAGGCTTTTGGGAGTTGATACGCCTGAGGTAAAAAGCCCTTACACAGAAGAAGAATGTTTTGGGAAGGAAGCCTCGAGCAAGACAAGACATCTTCTTCTTAAACAGAGAGTTTATCTTTTAAAAGACAAAAATGCACCTGATAGAGATAAATATGGGCGACTTTTAAGATATGTATTTTTAGAAAATGGTAAATTTGTAAATGCAGAGCTTATTGAAGAAGGATATGCATTTTTGTATATTTTAGAGCCGATAGAGTTTGGAGATTATTTTCGGTATCTGGAGGAAAAAGCCAAAGAACAAAGAATAGGTCTTTGGGGAAGTTGCTCATTTTCGGGAGATTGATTAAGATAAAATAATATGATTTCAAAAATAAAATACCAAGATTTTCTTTGGCTAAATATAAAAAAGCCTACAAAAAAAGATTTAGAGTATCTGGAAACCAATTTTAATTTTCATCCGGTTGTTATTAAAGAATTAAAAAAACCATCGGTTCGAGCACATGTAGATCATTTTGAAGATTATTTATATTTTGTATACCACATTCCAATTTATGATCCTTCAATTCGGTCTTCTGTCCCAAAAGAAATTGATTTTATTGTCACACAAAATTGCCTGATAACCGCTACTTATGAATCAATTGACATTTTTGAAGAGTTTTTTAAAAAATGTAAAGAAGATCTCAGGTTGCAGGAGTTATATTTAAGAGATGGTCCCGGAGGTGTTATTGTTGAGATTATTAAAATTGCTATTCAATTTGCTTTTAGAGAACTTACACACATCGCAGAAAAACTTGGGATGGTAGAAAAAGAAATTTTCTCAGAAGGGGCAGATGAGGAGACAAAAGTCAAAGAAATTTCTTTTATTAAAAGAGATATTCTAAACTTTCAACTTATAACCAGGCCCCATCAGAAACTTCTTCACTCTTTATTTTTGGAAGGAAGCAAATTTTTTGGGCGAAAATACAAAGTTTATTTTTCCACTATTGAAGCAGAGGAAATGAAAGTTATTGATACCCTTCAAAATTATCGCGATATGATTGATTCTCTGGAGGAAACAAATTCTAATTTGATCAATATCAAAATTAATAAGATAATGAAAATTATCACCGTTTTGGCCTTTATTACCTTTCCTTTAACATTTTTAAGCTCCCTTTTTGGGATGAATGTAGAATATGCCCCATTTTTGGGAAGGCCCGGAGATTTTTGGATTATTTCTCTTTCAATGCTTGTTTTGGCATTTTTAATGTTTGTTTATTTTAAAAGAAAAAAATGGATTTAAAAGCCTATGATGAGCAAAAAGAGTCCAAAAAGAAGAAGTTTTGAAATTAGAAAAAAACAAAAAAGAAGGAAAAAACTTAAAAAACTAAAAGAAAAATATCTTGCCGCCAAAACAAGGGAGGAGAAAGAAAAGATACTTGAGAAGATATTAAAGATTGCCCCGACAATCAATTTAGAAGAATGGCTTGAGGAATAATTTATGCGAAACCAAACTTTCAAAATTGGCGACTCGGTTTTGCTTATAGATTCAAGAGGCAAGAAATATCTTATAAGACTGAAAGACAAAAAAGGAAGTTTTCATTTTCACAGAGGAGAGGTTCGCTTCTTTGATATTTTGGGGAAAAAAGAAGGGGATATAGTTTATACCTCAAAAGGAGAGAAAGTTTTATTATTCTTGCCGACTCTTTGGGAGTACATCCTAAAAATGCAAAGAGGGGCCCAAATTATTTATCCAAAAGACATTGGGCAAATTTTAATGTTGGCTGATATTTTTCCTGGAGCAAAAGTTTTGGAAGCAGGAACCGGCTCTGGCGCTTTAACCTTAGCACTTTTGAGAGCAGTTGGCAAAAAAGGAAAGGTTGTTTCTTTTGAAAAAAGAAAAGAATTTTTGGAAATTGCTAAAAAGAATATAGAAAGATTTAAAAAAATAAAAAAAGAGGAATGGGGTAAGTTGGTTCTAAAAAACAAAGATCTAAAACAAGGGGCAGAGGAAAGAGGTTTTGATAGAGCCTTTTTAGATTTACCAGAACCCTGGGAATTACTTGAGCAAATAAAGAAAGCCCTAAAACCTGGAGGAATTTTGATTTGTTATCTTCCTACAGTTTTACAAATATTTAACCTCACAGAAACAATTGAGAAAAAATATTCAAAAGACTTTTATATTATGGGAATCTACGAAGTATTACAAAGAGGATGGCAAAAAGCGGGAGTTAGTTTAAGGCCAAAAGACAGAATGGTGGGCCACACCGGCTTTATTATCGCCCTCAGGAGGCTTAAAGGCTAAGTTTTAAAACCTAACAGAACCCAATAAATAATAAAATCCCAGGGTAAAAAGAACAATTGCCTCAATTAAAGTAATCCAAACAACAAATTTTGGGGAAGAGGTTCTAAGTTTCATAGTAAACACCGCAACCAAGAAGACGATAATTTCATCCAAAAGATAGAAAAACAAATAAATGAGAAGGTAAATAAAGTAAAGAAAGACTGAGATCTGAGCCTGTGATAAAATGCCTGCAAAGATTAC
>CAZTTZ010000010.1:7389-10202 GCA_964616065.1 uncultured Candidatus Saccharibacteria bacterium
TAAAGTAAAGAAAGACTGAGATCTGAGCCTGTGATAAAATGCCTGCAAAGATTACTGGAATAACTGCAGAACAGGGAAATTCTACTATAGTAATCACCGCTGCAAAAATAAACACCCCAAGCATTATCAAAAGAATATTTTCTGATTTCTGAACAGATGTTTGAATTTTTGAAAATATCTTAGAAGCAGTAGATTTGCCTGTTTTTACTTCACAAGCTGGCCCCTGTTTTTTGAATTTAACAAACTGTTTTAAGAAATAAATACCCCCACCAATACCTAATAGCCCGACAAGAAGTTCCATTGCTTTTAAATAAGAGGCAAGGAAAGAAAAAAGTTGGTACCATAAAATTATCAAAAGCCCATATACAATTGCCGTTGTAAGTAGAAATACCCCGCCAAAAAGGAGCACTTTTTTTCTCTGTTTGAAAACTAATACCAACCCAAGAATTAAAGCCAAGGCCCCAAGGGAGCAGACATTAAAACCATCAAGAAACCCTAAAATTATTGCTTGTATGGGCAGAGCATATTTAGCAAAGTTTATCTTCCCTACAAAAGGTAAAGAAGGTTTGTTTCCTTGTTGTGGAGTTGTGGGCAAGGAGGGGAGTAGTTGTTGAGAAGTTTTATTTTCTGTCTTTTTTAGTTCTTCTAGCTGAACCTGGATAGATTTCTCAATTTTTCTCCCCATATCTTCTTGAGTATCAAATCCTACGAAAAAATCTTTTCCAACAAAAGTAAGAGGCACCAAACCCATATATCGCTGAGCGCCATATTTTTCACAAATTTCTTTTAATAACTTTTGGTTCTCTGGCTCACCTACAAAATAACGATTCACTTTAACTTCAGGATATTTCTCTTCTATGTAATCTAAAAACTTCTCCTCGGCAGCACAATGAGGACATGTTTTAAGATAGAAAAAATGAATTTCTAATTTTGTTTCTGCAAAGACAGATCCTGAAAGCAAAACAAAAAGAAATAATAATGCAAAAATAATAAAAGTTTTTCTCATAGCCTTTTTCTTTTTTGCAATATAATTTATCTTCTGCAAAATATCAAGATGAATTTGACATTATTTTTAAAGATGCTAAAGTAGATTTTGAGGAAGGAGTACCTGCTCTTTGGCAGGATACTAGAGGTCGTCTCCTCGAAAAATAAATAGTGAGTAATTTTGGAGAGTCTCCAAAATTATTCTTAAAGTAAATGGCTAGTAAGCTCTATGTGGGGAACCTTTCTTATGGAACCACAGAGGATGTTTTAAGAGATCTGTTTGCTCAGGCAGGAGAAGTAAAATCAGCGGTCATTATTGTAAATAAAATGTCTGGTAGATCAAAAGGTTTTGGTTTTGTTGAGATGGCAACAGACGAAGAAGCACAAAAAGCAATAGAAATGTTTAATGGTCAGGAGTTAGATGGAAGAAATATCATAGTTGATATTGCAAGACCACCCAAGCCAAGAACAAGGAAGTTTTCCCGATAAATCACAAACCAAAACCCCGCCTCTCAAATGGCGGGTTTTGGTTTTTTCTTGTCAAGTTGAAAAGACCCGGATATAATAGAGCAATTAATTCAAATTTTAGACACTATGAGTCATCCAAAAGAAGAAAAAACAGTGCTTATTATTAAACCCGATGGAGTAAAAAGAGGTTTAGTTGGTGAAATAATTTCAAGAATCGAAAAAAGAGGGCTTAAAATTATCGCCCTTCAGATGATTTGGGCCGAAAAGGAACAAATTGACAATCATTACCCAAAAGACGAGGCTTGGATAAAAAGGTTAGGAGAGAAAACTCTAAAAAATTATAAAGCCTTTGGTTTGGACCCTATTAAAGAATTAGGAACAGATGATCCTCTTGAAATTGGAAAAACAGTAAGAGGGTGGCTCATTGATTATATGACTTCCGGCCCTCTTGTGAAAATGGTTGTAAAAGGTATTCATGCAATTGCTATGGTAAGGAAAATTGTTGGTAGTTCTATGCCAGCAGAGGCTGAGATGGGAACAATCAGAGGAGACTTTTCAGTTGATGATGCAACCGCAGCAAATAGAGACAAACGCGCAATTCATAACTTAGTCCATGCGTCTGAAACTCCAGAGGAAGCAGAGCACGAACTTCAATTTTGGTTTGCACCAGAGGAAATTCATGATTATAAAAGAGCAGAGGAAGATATAATGTTCTAGAATGTGAAAAACTCATTTGACTAATTTGTTTCAAAATGCCACAATAAAAAGGGACCCTGGAAATTCTGGTCTAATTCCGGCACTACAAGATTGATAGGGAGCCCTAAATCTGGATGACCCGTGGGTTATCCATGCGGGCACCCACCAGATTGATACTCCCGGAAATTCAAGCCAGAAACCAGGGTCCCTTTAATTTTTGACAAAAGCCTTGACAAATTTTATATATCCTGTTATAATTATAGCAGAAGTTCTTTGAGAGAAACAGGCCACTCCTTTCACCTCCGGGGGTGGCTGAGAGGAGATTTAAAAAGTCTTTTCTCAGTCACTCCCGGAGGAGAGCCCGCTTTTTGGGGCGGGGAGGCAGAAGAGATTTAGAACCGCCGCCTCCCCGCCCCACCTCCTTGCTTATCTGTTGACAATAATGAGATATATATGGTATAATATAGGTGTAAGGGAAGAAGAAATGGTTGACAAGATTTCCATAATATGCTATAATAAAGGTAGAAAATAAAACAAGTTCCTTACAACAAAAAAATCAAAAAGAAGAGAGAGTCGTCATCAATAAAATTGATGGCGTAAAACTTCAAATATCAAAATTTCGAAATATCGATATTTCGGAATGCAGAAAAGGCGACTCTCTCAGA
>CAZTTZ010000011.1:0-10190 GCA_964616065.1 uncultured Candidatus Saccharibacteria bacterium
GCCAGGCGGAAGTACTTCTAAATTTTTTTTATTATCCAGAGTGATATAAGTGTACCGATTTTTATCATAACTAAAAATAAACTGGTTTTTATCAATAGCGAAATCTAAGACAGGAAGAGAGTATGGCCCATATATTTTATCATTTATCCTAAGATAATTATTACCTTCTTTTTTGTAAGATATTGCAAATCCCTCATCCAAAATAGAGAAAACGTGGATCTCATCATAGGGTCCATATTTTGCAATCTTATCATAGGGCCTATATTCCACAACCCGGCTTTTATTCCCTAAACGATATTGCCACAAAAGAAAAAAACTTGTTACCGCTAAAATGAAAACGATTAAAAATGTTATAATAGCCCTGATATTTTCCTTTTTATTTGGCATAGGCAATAGCATATAGGTAATTAATTAAATAGACCTATTCTTCTTAACCTAGTTTTTTCTTTCTATTTTTAGTTTAACTTGTTCAATGAATTTATTCAAACCCATCTCTCCTATATCTCCTTTTTTCCTTTCTCTTACCCTTATTGTTTTCTTCTTTCTTTCTTTTTCGCCTACAACTATCATATAAGGAACTTTTTGAATTTCACCCTCTCTTATTTTTCTTGAAAGAGTTTCTTTTTCTTCTTTCATTTTCACCCTCAATCCTTCGTCCTTCAAAATTTTTGCCACTTCTTTGGCATATTTTCTATATTTTTTGCTTACAGGGATTACCCAAATTTGTTCAGGAGAAAGCCATAAAGGCAAAGCCCCGGCATAATGTTCTAACAAAACCCCAATGAATCTCTCAAGTGAGCCAAGTAAAGCCCGATGTATCATTATAGGCTCTTTTTTCTTCCCATCCTTATCTACATATTCCATTTTAAACCTCTGTGGGAGATTAAAATCTACTTGAATTGTAGTGCATTGCCAAGGTCGCCCAAGAGAATCTTTAATTTTGATATCAATTTTTGGTCCATAAAAGGCACCACCTCCTTTATCAACTTTATATTTTAACTTCATTTTATCTAACGCTTTTCTCAAGGCTTTGGTTGCTTTTTGCCAGTTTGAAATTGTTCCAATAAACTTTTTTGGTCTTGTAGCTAAATAAATCTCAAACTCTTTAAACCCAAAAGTTCTAAGCACTTTTATTGCTAATTTTACTAATTCGGAAATTTCTTTTTCCATTTGCTCTTTGGTACAGATTATATGTGCATCATCTTGGGTAAAACCTCTTACCCGAGTTAATCCATGCAAGACCCCCGATTTTTCATATCTATAAACAGTTCCAAATTCAGCATATCGCAGAGGAAGGTCCCTGTAGCTTCTAATTTCTGATTTATATGCCTTTACATGGAAAGGGCAGTTCATGGGTTTTAAAAGATATTTCTCATTTTCAATTTCGATGGGGGAGTAGATATTTTCACGATAGAAATCCCAATGACCTGAGGTCTCCCAAAGTTTTAGGTTTGCAATATGAGGCGAGACAATCCACTGATATCCGGCCTGGTTTAATTCGTGATATAAATAATCAGTTATAATTTTCCTTAAAATTGCTCCCTGTGGCAGCCACACAGGAAGCCCCGCTCCAATTTCCTCATCAAAGAGAAAGAACTTTAATTGAGTGCCTAATATTCTATGGTCCCTCTTTTTGGCTTCTTCAATTTGATTAAGATATTCCTTAAGTTTTTTTTCATTTTCAAAAGCGACTCCATAAATTCTTGTAAGCATGGGATTTTGTTCCGAGCCTTTCCAATAAGCACCAGCAATTTTCACTAATTTAAATCCCAGTCCTTTTAATTGTTTAGTTGATTTGACATGAGGGCCTCTACATAAATCTACAAAATCTCCCAAAATATAAATGCTTATTTTATCCTTTTTTTGTTTAAGTTCCTTAATCAGTTCTAATTTATAAGGTTGGTTCTTAAAAATTTCTTTTGCCTTTTTATAAGAGACAAATTCTTTTTTGAATGGTAAATTGCTATTAATAATTTTTTTCATTTCTTTCTCAATTTTGGCAAGATTTTTATCAGAGATAGGCAAGGGGAGATCAAAATCATAATAAAATCCATCCTCAGTTGTAGGCCCAATTCCAAATTTAACTTGAGGATAAAGATTTAAAACTGCATGCGCCATCACATGCGCAAGAGAATGCCGTTTTGTGTCTAACTTTTTATTCATATTGTGCTTTAATTATACCTTATTGTACTGGAAAGCGAACAAAGAATGTAGATCCTTTATTTTTACCTTGTGATTCAGCCCAAATTTTCCCTTTATGCATTTCAACAAATTTTTTGGCAACATACAACCCCAGACCTGAGCCACCAGTCCAAAGTTTCTCTCCGGCTTCGCCCCGCTTGAAACTAGTGAAAATATTTTGAATTTCCTCCCTTGTCATACCAACGCCTGTATCGGTGATTTTTATTAAAACATACGAATTTTGCATTTGGGTTGTTATATTAATGCCTCCTTTTTCAGTATATTTGATGGCATTATCTAAAATATTCAACAAAACCTGTTTAATTTTATCTGGATCGATTCGGATGTAAGGAATTTTGGTTTTCTCTTCGTAAACAATATATAAACCTTTCTCTTTTGCTTCCGGTTCTATTTCTTTTATTGTTTCTTTTATTAAATTAGCAATTGAAATATTTTCTAATTGCAATTCTATTTTTCCCGCCTCAATACGTGAAATATTCAAAAGATTATTTACAAGTTTAATTAACTGCTCGTTTGTTTGAAATAAATTTTGGATGACGGGATGAATTTTACTTGGCAGCTTACCATAAGTACCTTCCAATAACATTGAAAGATAACCCTTTAAAATTGAAAGAGGTGTTCGAAGCTGGTGTGAAGCTATCGATAAAAATTCTGTTTTTGCCTTATCAAACTGTTTTAGTTTTTGGTAGGCTATTTCCAATCTTTGCCTATATTCAATTTCTTTGTAAACGGATTTTACTAGCAAGATCCCGAAGACAATAAACGCCAACAATAAGCCACTTTTCCATACGTATTCCCAAAGAGAAGTGGATATCAAAACATTTATCAAGAGTAGGAGGCTAATCGTGCCTACGGCAATTTCGGTAATTGCGACTTTAATATTAAAAAGGCGTTTGGCTAAAATAGCATAAGCACTAAAACCCAATAGGAAAATAGAAGAATAATTGCCGATTCGATAATAGATATCGGTACCTATGAGAAGCGGGACTCCGATGTTAAATATGATATTAAAAAGAACGAAAACGCCGATGCCTAAGATAAAATAATGGAAACGACTTTGCTCAATAGAAGATAATAGGCGATATCCTTTAATAGATGTTGCAAGAGCAACGGTTAAAAGAATTACAACAAGGGGTAGAATAAAGTAATAATATACAGAGGTGTAAAGGATATCAAAACTTCCATCAGGATAAATAACCAAATCTTCAATTACAATACCTGGTAAAAAGATGAGAGTTACCGAGAGGAGAGTGAAACAAACTCCAAGATAATATAATTTTCGAATTTTATTCTGTAGTAGATGAGAGAAAAAAAGAATTGCAAAATAAAAAAAGTAAAATACAGCAAATATTACGCTAGCAATAGCAATTTTCGAACATACCAGAGAAATAAGAGGATTAGTAAGAGGAAAAACTTCGGATATAAAAGCACTTGATATCCATGAGGATACTGATAACGATAAAAGGCAAAAAGCTTTGTTTTTAGAAGATCGGGGATCGTTTTTGATTACAAGACCGGCTAGCAGCAAGTTGCCTGAAGTGATAATTACAACCAAAATTATTTCCCAAAATCCTAAAATCATTAAATTAGATGCTTAGGTTTTGTTTTAATTTTTTGTGAGAAAGGTCCTTCACCGAAAGGATAAATACGTATCAAGGGGTCTAAAAATTCGGGAGCTTTTTGATATGCATCTTTAAAATCTAAATCTGTCAGTAGTTCCTTTAGCAATATTTTATGATATTTATTTCGAATCTGCTCGATGTTTATTTCAGCCAAGGAAATATTAGGCATTAATTCAAGATGAATTACAAAGCGGGGTTTCTCGGCTGTTTCAATGCCAATTTTAAAATTATTAAACAGATTGTTGCCAACTTTGTCCAAGATATTTTTAATTTGTTGTGGATAAATATTTGCCCCCAATAGAATCACTGCTTGATCTGCTCTTCCTTGAATAAATATAAAGGGCCATCGGATCGATTTTTTAGAAAACCCTCGTTGTCTTAGTTCTGTTTCTAACTCTTTGCTATATACTTCTTTAAAGGGTATCACTCCGCCAGTATCTTTAAGTCTGTATCTTATAAGAGGGATTTGAACAAGATCAAAAACCCGCGTTATTATAAGTTCATTATTAGCTTTTTCTATATAGCCAAATAAAGGATTATGTTGGAGGAGCGAACAACATTCAGATTTTATAGAAGCAATAGAAAGTTTTCTATTTATTATTTTCTCTTGAACTAAAATAGAAAGAGGGGTAGAGATGCCTATAATACCAGCCTCGGTGGCAGCATACATATCAATGAGTTCGCATAATAAATTTAGAGAAAGCTTCTTAGCCAAGAGTTGTTTAAACCGCCAGGTGAATAATTCGCCAGAACATAAAGGAATAATTGGATAATTTTGTATTGGAAACTGGCGATTTTCTGCTTCTTGTAAAATTAATCTAAAAAAGGAAGGATATGTAGAAATGACAATTAAATCATACTCTTTTCCCATTGCTTCTATGACATCCAATATTATCTCCGGTTCTAAACCACACAAACTGATAGTAATTTTATATCGCTTATTGTTAGCAATAGAATGAGCAAGAAATGTAGAAACAATACCACCATACCAGCTACCTAAAGCAAATGCATTAATGTAAAGTACTTTTTTCTCAGACAAATCTAAAAGATATTCCAAATATATTTGAATCGAAAGTGGATCGAATTCCTGACTAGCGTGAGCTTGCAGAATGGGTTTACCAGTTGTTCCCCCTGAGGTTGAGAGAATGAATGGCAATTTATCGGATTGTTTATATCTCTGGAATAAAGGATATTGATTAATATAATTTTCCTTAGTAATTATTGGAACATACTTTTTAAAATCTTGAATGGTTTGAATTTTTTCTGGATGTTTTAAACCCTCTTTCCTTAAAAAATCTTTATAAGCCGGAACGTTGTTCACAGCTTTATGAAAACTCCTTAAAGCTATTTTTTCTTCTAACCTTTGCCAATATGCATCAGAAAAAGCGGTAACAAGCTTGCTTGCTCTTTTGGGATTACTTAAAAGTTTTTTTTCTATTATTGTTTTAATAGCCATAAAACTTACTCACTTTCTTCCCACAAATCTAAAAAGATAGGTTGGGGCGCTAATTTAACTGGTTTGCCCGCCAACATTTTTACTATACTTTCAACAACAATGGCAGAAGTAAGATAGGAAGTTACACCTAATTGCGGGAAATAGCTTTCTTTTAAGAGCTGTTTTCCTTTTTGTTCGTAAAATTTTACAAGATATTCTGGAAAGGTTGATACCGTTTTCTGAAAAAGCTCGAAATAAAAATAGTTGCCGGATTTGTACTTAGTTTTCCCAACAATTTGTTCTAGTGTGGGGGTATGCTTTGTAAAGATTAATACATATCCTCCCCAAGCTATGTTGAGAGGAAAAAGAACGGGTTTATTAAGGGCCTGAGCAAAGCGATTTATAAAAAACATCATTTTATCTGGATCAGCCATATTTACTACGAAATCACTCTGTATAATTAGGCTTCGAGCCGTCTTATAACTTTTTAAGAAAGTGGGATGAATTTCTATTTTAGCATCGGGGTTGATCTGTTTAATCAAATTGCCTGTAGCTTTTGCTTTATTTTGATTTAAATCACTAAACTTAAAAGCTTGACGGTTTAAGTTATCAATGCTTACTCGATCTCCATCTACAAGAAGAAAGTTTTTAAACCCTGTTCTTGCCGCTAACACAGCTATTTGACTTCCTAAACCACAACCAACCAATAAAAGCGTTGTACGCCGTATTTTGCTTTGCAGTGTAAGAGGAATATGTCCTTTATTTCTTTGAAACAATTCTTTGTATTTCATTGTGGCTCACTTTTATGATTCTTCAATTAATTCTTCAATTTCTTCAGCAATAATTTTAGGGGCCTCATCTTTTAAGTCAATTCGGCCAGAAATGAAAACAATCTTATTTTCCTGCAAAGCGGTTGGATTTTTCTCAATCACCCCTGGGAAAACAATGGTTTCAATTTTTTCTGATAGATCTTCCACTTCCACAAAAAGCATTGGCTTTCCATTTTTAGTTATAATTCGTTTAATCTTATTTATTAATCCCGCTACTTTGATTCTTGTACCAGGCATAATTTTTCTTACAAAAGTGTAAGAAGATTCTTTTTCCATACTTTCTCGAATTTTAGATATTGGAGTCGCTTTTCTTTGCAAGACTTTCTCCAATGGTTTTAAAGGATGCCCTGAGATATATAAACCCAGAAGCTCTTTTTCCCACAAAAGTTTTTCTTTTAAAGTGGCCTCTTTTGTAGGTTCCAAATAAATTTTTGGAACACTTGTTAGGCCATCAAAAAGGCCTTGTTGGCCATTTAATTTTGTTTTTTGGCTCTGGCGCGCATATTCCAAAATTCTGTCTAAATTCTTCAAAAGTTTGTTTCGCTCTTCTAATTTATCAAAGACGCCTGCCTTAATTAGAGCTTCCATTGATTTTCTATTTAGGTCTTTGATGTTGATTCGCGTGAGAAAATCCGCTATAGATTGATATTTGCCACCTCTTTTTCTTTCCTGAACAATTGCCTCAACAAGATTATGTCCAACATTTTTAATTGCTAAAAGTCCAAAACGGATTCGATTTTTATCAACTACCGTAAAATTCTCAAAACTCTCATTTACATCAGGAGGCAAAACTTCAATTCCCATTCTTTTGCATTCTTCTAACAAGAATGCAATTCTTTCAACATCCTGTTTTTCAGATGCTAAAACTGATGCCATAAATTCAACAGGATAATGGGCCTTTAAATAAGCAGTTTGATAGGCAATAGTTGCATAACCACAACTGTGGCTTTTATTAAACCCATATCTTGCAAAAGGTAAAAACCAGCTCCAGATTCTTTCAGCGATTTCTCTTTGAATACCTTGATTGATGGCCCCATTGATAAATTTTTCCTTTTGTTTTTTCAAAAGTGAGGCGATTTTTTTACCAATTGCTTTTCTTAAAATATCTGCTTCTGATAAAGAGAAACCAGCAATTACTTGGGCAATTTGCATTATTTGCTCTTGGAACACTGGAAATCCATAAGTTGGTTCCAAGATTTGTTTCAGTTTTGGATGTAAATATTCTACTTTTTTTCTACCCCTTTTTCTTTCTACATATTCAGGGATAAATTGCATTGGGCCTGGCCGGTATAAAGCTAAAATTGTAACTACATCTTCAAACCGAGAAGGTTTTAATTGACGAAGCCACCTTTTCATTCCCGAACTCTCCAATTGAAAAACACAGGTAGTTTCTCCCCGTTGCAGAAGTTTATAAGTTTTTTTATCATCATAAGGAATTCGATCGATATCTATAGTCTTGCCTTGAGTTTTTTCAATCAGCTTAACGGTGTTCTCAATTATGGTGAGATTTTTAAGCCCTAAAAAGTCCATTTTCAAAAGCCCTAAGTCTTCTATGGAATGCATTTCATACTGAGTAACAATTGTTTTGTCATCTTGAGTTGGATGCTGTAAGGGGACGAGATTAGTCAATGGCTCAGGTGAGATAACAACACCGCAGGCATGAGTTGATGCATGTCGTGCCACTCCTTCCAATTTTTTTGAAAAATCAATCAACTTTTGAACCCTTTCATCGCCAATGTACATTTGTCTCAATTCATCAATTTTATTTAATGCTTCATCTAAGGTAAAACCAAAAGGAATAAGTTTCGCGATTTTGTCACAAAAACTGTAAGTATAACCCAACACTCTTCCAACATCTCTTACAACTGCTCGGGCAGCCATTGTTCCAAAAGTTATAATTTGAGCAACATGGTCTCTTCCATATTTTTGAGCCACATAATCAATGACTTCATCTCTTCTTGTATCAGTGAAGTCAAGATCAATATCAGGCATTGAAATTCTTTCTGGATTTAAGAATCTCTCAAAAAGCAAATTATATTTTAAAGGATTGATATTTGTAATCCCGGTAAGATAGGCAACAAGAGAACCTCCAATACTTCCACGTCCGGGTCCTGTAATTATTCCATTTTTTTTGGCCCAATTTACTACATCCTGAACAATTAAGAAATAAGAAGCAAAACCAGTTTTTTTAATAGTTTCTAACTCGTATTCTAATCGCTGTTTTATTTCTCCTTTAAGTTTTAATCCTCTTTTTTTAAGGCCCACAATACATAATTCTCTTAGATAATCATCTGGGGTTAAACCCTCTGGTAGAGGAAAATGAGGCAGTCTTGTTTTTTGCAAGTTAAATGCGAAATTACATTCCTCAACAATTCTTTGGGTATTTTCAATGGCCTCAGGAACATCTTTAAAAGCCTCTATCATTTGCTCAGGGCTTCTCAAGGAAAAATCATCCTGAAGCATTGTTAGCCTTTCTGGATCATCAGGTTTTGCCCCTGTATTTATAAGCATTAGAATATCTTGCGCTTTTGCATCTTCTGGTTTTAGATAATGTGAGTCGTTTGTAGCTACTAAAGGAATTTTGAATTTCCGCGAAATTTCAATTAGGGCCTTGTTAACTTTTTTCTGCTCAGGAATATTTGGATGATCTTGCAATTCTAAATAGAAGTTGCCTTTTCCGAAGTAATATTCGTATTTTTGCGCTAATTTCTGAGCCTCATCAAATTTATTTGCAATAATAAACTTGGGAATTTTTCCTTGAAGACAGGCTGATAGAGCAATTAAACCTTCACAATTTTCAAATAAGAGCTTCTCATCAATCCTTGGCTTATAATAAAAACCTTCCAAATGAGCCTTTGTGATTAATTTCACAAGATTACGGTAACCGGTTTCATTTTTAACCAAAAGAACCAAATGATACTTCTTGTCATCTATATGAGGTCTTTTTTGATACATACTCTCATAAGCAAGATATACCTCAGAACCAATAATTGGTTTAATTCCTTTAGCCTTCGCTTTTTTGAAAAATTCAACTGCTCCATATAGAACTCCATGATCGGTTATAGCCAGACTATCCATTTGCAGGCTTTTTGCATAATCCAAAAGCTCATCAATTTTTGGAAGACCATCTAATAAAGAATATTGAGTGTGTACATGCAAGTGGGTAAATTTCATAATTTCCGCAAATTATTCAAGTTTAGCAATTAAATTTTGACATCTAAAATCTTTTGTAAAAGTTTCTCCTTCTATTATTGTTCCACTTAGATCTAATATTTCTTGGAACATTGTTCCTGAGAGATCAAGGTTTCCTTCTATCAAAGTATCCTTGAAGTTGCCAAGTCCTTCAAAAAATGCCCCTCTTATTAAAACATCGCCTTGGACTTTTGCATTTTGTAAATACATATCTCCTTTTATAGTACCAGTTCTAGATTTTAGATTCTTAACAATAGCACCGTCCAGTATCAAATTTCCATTTACTTGAATTTTGTTTAAACCCAAGAAGCCTTTTATTTGTGCATTTTTAAGATTAAGGTCTTTTTTAAAATGACTTTCAATAAAATTTAGTACTTCTCTTATCTTAATATTTTCTCCATGTAGACTACCCTCAATTTCATTTTTATCCAAATATAGGGTGGTATATATTAAAACATTGTTAAAGACTAAATCTCCTTTTATTTTGCACTTATGAAAATAAACAGCTCCTTGGATTGTTGAACCTTCAAAAGTTAAAGAGGTGTTGATTTCTTTCTCAAAAAAAGAAAACTCTGGTAAAAGCTTATATGATAAATTAGCCATTCTGTTTTCTTTTTCTGCTTTTCGAATTTCGGTTAAGATATCTTCCGTGTACCATCTTTGAAGAGGTTTTGACATATTATTTTATTATAGTTCAAAAATAGAAAATTCAAACTCCTCTTTTTGCCCTTCCTTCTTGCTCTCTTCCTTCTCAAACAGGGAGGGGAAAATATGAAAAGGGGTGGGCCAAAAGGATTAGTTTATGATATCCTAAAATTGAGATGAAAAAAAGAATGAAGAAATTTAAATATGTGATTGGGGTAGATGAAGCAGGAAGAGGACCTTTAGCAGGGCCAGTTGTGGCAGTAG
>CAZTTZ010000012.1:0-10148 GCA_964616065.1 uncultured Candidatus Saccharibacteria bacterium
TGCTAAGGTGCCCCCCAATTTTTGGGGTTGCGGGTTCGAGTCCCGCCCTCTCCGCTATGCATCAGGTAGGGTTTAGGGCTGCCAGCAAATCTTTGCCAAAACTTTCATAATCCTTAGATTAATTAATAAAAATGGAAGAGAAATATTATCTTTATGTTTCTTATGCTAGAGATTTAAAGAAAAAAAGCGAAAGGGTGCTTTATCGATTCTTTGAAATTTTCCCCGGCGTTTTAACTTGGTCAACAATTATAGGCGCTATCTCCCTTTCTTATTTTAAGCCACTTTGGGTGGCAATTTTTATTATTGTCTTTGTTTTCTATTGGTTTGCTAAAGCAATATATTTTTCTTTCTATTTAAGGGCTAGTTATAAAAGATTAAAAGAAAACCAAAAAATTGATTGGTTAGAACGTTTGAAAAAGATTCCTCCAACGAAATATACCCTTCCTTTAAATAGTTGGCGGGAAATTTATCATCTTATAGTGCTTCCCATGTATAAAGAACCCATAAAAATTGTGAGGGAGTCTTTAAATGGATTAATAAAAGCAAATTATCCCAAGGATCGATTTATTGTCGTCTTAGCGTTAGAAGAAAGAGCAGGGTCTCATTCAGAAGAAGTAAAAAATATTATCACCAAAGAATTTAAGGACAAATTTTTTAAATTTCTAATTACAATACATCCAAAGGATCTTCCTGGAGAAATTCCAGCAAAGTCTTCAAACGAGACCTGGGCAGCAAAAAAAGGCAAAGAGATAATAGATGAATTACAAATTCCTTATGAACAAGTTATTTACTCTTCTTTTGATATAGACACGGTTGTCTTTCCAGAATATTTTGCCTGTCTTACCTACAAATACCTCACAACAAAAAATCCAACACAATCAAGTTTTCAACCCATTCCTTTGTTTTTAAATAATATCTGGCAAGTGCCGGCCATCTCTCGCGTTTTCTCTCTTTCAACATCATTTTGGCATATTATCAATCAAGAAAGAGAAGAAAAATTAATTACTTTCTCCTCCCACTCAATGGCCTTCAAAGCCTTAGTTGAGGTAGGATTTAAAAAGCCTGATGTTGTCTCGGATGACTCACGAATCTTTTGGCAATGTTTCTTAAAATACGATGGCAACTACAAGGTGGTCCCCTTGTATTATCCTATTTCAATGGATGCAAATGCTGCAAAAAACTTCTTTTCCACCTTTTTAAATATTTATAAACAGCAAAGAAGATGGGCTTATGGAGTAGGGGATATCGCTTATTTTTTATTTGGATTTTTAAAAAACAAAAAAATTCCAAGAAGAAAAAAGATTGCTTATTCAATTGAATTAATTGAGGGTCACTGGAATTGGGCCTGTGGTCCTATTTTGCTTTTACTTTTGGGATGGTTGCCTTGTGTTTTGGGCGGATGGGACTTCTCTCAAACGCTTCTTGCTTACAATTTGCCAAGAATTGTTGGAAGAATTCTAACCGTGGCGATGATCGGCCTTTTTACATCGGCTTATTATTCTTTTTATATTCTCCCGCCCAAAATTGAGGGGAGAAAAAGAAAATTTGCTCAAATTAAAATAATTTTTGAATGGCTCCTTCTGCCCTTTACCATGTTTATTTTCACGTCTTTGCCTGCTTTAGATGCTCAGACAAGGTGGATCTTTGGACGATATATGACATTCTGGGCTACTCCAAAATTTAGAAAATCCTAAAATTCCCTTGCTACTGTCATCCCCCAGATTTTCTTTGCGCCTGCTTGTTTTAATACCCTGGCTGCCTCATTTAAAGTTGCTCCTGTGGTATATACATCATCAACAACGATGATTTTTTTGTTTTGTACAAATTCTTTTGCATCTTTTGAAACGCAAAAAGCATTTTGAATATTTTCTTTCCTTTCTTCTTTATTCAAGTTTTTTTGAGCTTTTGTTTTCTTTATCTTCTCAAGCAGTTCATATACAGGTAAATTTAGGCTTTTGCCTAATTCCTGAGCAAGAAGTTTTGATTGATTAAATCCTCTATGGCGCAAAGATGCTCTATCCAAAGGTATATAGGATAAAATAAATTCGCTAAAATTGTTGTCTTGTAATTTCAATTGAGATATAATTAAAAAAGTAAAAGATTTTGCCAAATCTTTTGCAAAAGGTGGATATTTAAAAAGAGAAAGCGTCTTTTTTATAAAAGGATCGGTATATGCCGTGGCTGAGATAAGCCCATCTAAATGAAACTCCCTTTTACAGATAGGACAAAATTCTCCCGGAAGATTGATTTTATAAGAACCACAGCCCGGACAGCGGGCATTATCAAGCAGAGATACTAAAGCAAGACAGTCTCTGCAAAATATTTCGCCCTCTTTTGCACAAATGGCACATCTTGTAGGAAAAAACAGAGAAACAATTTCACGAAAAAATTTTTGATACATTATGGTATTATAAAATTTTTGAGTTATAATTTAAAAATATATGGTTTTTAACCCTTTCAAAAAAATTACCTCGGCTCTATTTTCCAAAAGTTTTTTAGGAATAGATATCGGATCTGCATCTATAAAGGTAGTAGAGTTGAGCGCCAAGAAAGGGGTTAAATTAGAGAACTACGCTCAACTTAAAACAGAATATTTCGCAGGTCAAGAATTTATTCAACATTTTCAGGCAGGAGCCTTACTTTCAGGCCCTAAAATAACTGAGGCCCTTTTGGCAATGTTTCAGGAGGCGAAAATTAAAACAAAAAACGCCTTTTTTTCTATCCCTGATTATGCTTCCTTCTTTACAACCTTCACCTTGCCACCAATGAGCAAAAAAGAGCTGGAGGAAGCAATCAAGTATGAAGCTCCAAGACATATCCCACTTCCTTTAGCAGATGTAACTATAGATTGGCAAATTATAAAGGGCACACCCCAATTTGAAGGGACAGTTCCTCTAAAGGTTCTTTTGGTTGCAGTGCCCAACGAAACAATAGAACAGTACCAGAAAATAGCCCAATCATTAAATCTAAAAATTTTGGCTTTAGAAACAGAAGTTTTTGCTCTATCAAGGGCGCTTATTAAATATCAAGATAAAAAAGGGGTTATTTGTTTAACTGACATAGGACACAAAACAACAACCATTAATATTATTTCTCACAATATTCTTAAAACCTCTCATAGTATAGATTTATCCTCGGAAGAGTTAACCCAAGCACTCACAAATAAATTAAAAGTAGAGGCCAGAAAAGCTGAGATAATAAAAAATATGTATGGTATTAAAAAGAACCCAACAATAAAAGAAATTCTTCTACCATTCTTAAGTGCTCTATCTAAAGAAATGCAAAAAATATTCAATGAATATTTCTTAGAAGAGAAGGAGAAAGTTGATAAGATAATTATCTCAGGTGGAGGTGCCAGATTGCCAGGATTAGCCGAATATCTTAATGAGAAATTTAAATTACCTTGTGAGGTAGGTAACCCATTTTTAGATATAAATTATCCCCCTGGGCTTGAATTAATCTTGCAAAAGATAGGTCCAGAGTTTACAATAGCAGTAGGGGCAGCACTTCGAGGAGTTTACTAAAAATATTTTATGGTTAAAATCATTCCCCAAGAAAAAGAGGTAGCAGAGAAAGAATCAATATTAATTGTTTTGCTTTTTTGGTTTTCTCTTTTTATTTTTATAGTTATTGTCACCCTCTTTTTTGTTTTTGGATGGCAAACAAAAAAAGCTAAAGCTCAACTTCAAGAGATAGAAGCTCAATTGGAACAATTGGGCACACCTGAGCAAAAAGCTCTCGAAGAGGCTATTTATGATTATAAAAGGAAAATTGATGACTTCCCTGTATTATTAAACAACCATCAAACACCCTCTAAGCTTTTTACATTGATAGAAGAGAATATCCATCCAGATGTTTGGTTTTTATCATTTAAGTTTCTTAGAGATAAAAATCAGGTGAGCCTATCCGGTAAGGCTAAGAGTCTTTTGGCTCTAGCACAACAGATTTTAGCGTTTGAAAAAATACCTCAAATAAAAGAATTAACTACTTCTAACATTGGGGTAAGCGAAGAGGGAGCTATTAAGTTTGAACTCTCTATTATCTTTACCCCAACTTTCTTATTGCTAAAATGAAGTATCCAAGATTTATCATACTGACTGCTATTTTCGGTACCATAATAATTGGTTCGGTTTTCACCTTTCCTAAGTATAAAGAGTACTTAAAAGTTGCCCAAAAATTAGTCAATCAAAAGACGTTTTTAGAAAATCAGGCGCAATATTATAGAGAAATAGAAGAAACTTTTAGGAAGCTAGAGACAAAAAGAGAGATAGTCGATAAAATAGCTTCAATACTCCCCAAAAAATTAGATTCAGCTTCTTTAATTAACTATTTTAATACCGTCTCCCAAAAGCACGGCCTTCTTTTGCAAGATATTCTTATAACATCAGGTGGTTCTTTTCCAAAAATAGAGAGGATTCAGAGCCATCAAATTACTTTAAAACTCTTGGGTACATATTCTTCCTTTAAAGATTTCTTGGTTAGTTTAGAAAAGAATGCTCGTTTGTTTGAGGTAGATCAAGTTACCTTTTCTGCGCCAGAGGAGAAAGATATATATGATTTTGAAGTACAATTAACAGTTTATTCATACTAATTTATGGCTATCATACTTGCCAGACCAAAAGGAAAAAATCTCTATCAAATTATTTTAGGGGTTGTATTTATTCTTTTAGTTCTAATATTCTTCTTTTTAATATTCAAAAAAAATATTAGCCTGGTCTCTGTAAAACCTGAGAGCGCAATCCACCCACCGCAGATAAACTTTTCTAATTTAGAAAATTCTCTATTGGAACAATTAGAAGCCTACCCAAAACCAGAAGAATTTACTGGGATTCTAGGTAGAGAGATGCCTTTTTTACCATCGGCTACTACCTCGCCTACCTTGCCAACGACTACATTACCGTTTTAAAATATGACTCTTATAGAAGAGCTTCAAAAGAGGAAAATAATTGACCAACAAACCGCCTCCTCTCTATTAGCCGAGATTAAAAGCACTGGCAAAAGAGAGGAGGAGATTATTTTAGAGAGAGGTGTAATAGAGGAAGATTTTTTATTTTCTTTAAAAAGTGAACTTCTTGGAATAGAACTCAAGAAAATCCGAGCAGAAGATGTTCCAACCGATGTATTAGATCTGGTACCCAAAGAAGCTGCAGAGTATTATCACATGGTACCGCTCAAAAAGAAAAATCAACATGTGGAAATAGGAATGGTGTATCCGGATGATCTAAAAGCTCAAGAGGCATTAAAATTTCTTGCCAGGCAGCATAATTTTCAATACCAGGTTTTTCTAATTACCCCCTCTAATTTTAAAGAAATTGTAAAGAAATACGCCAGCTTTCGCAGGGAAGTCAGAAGTGCCTTAGAAGAATTAGAAAGGGAGCTCCGTGTAGAAAAACCCAAAGAAGAAGCACCTATTTCAGCGGAATTGATAACAAAAAGGATTACAGAGGCTCCAATCTCCAAAATGGTGGCAGTTATTTTAAGACATGCTGTTGAGGGGCAGGCTTCAGATATTCATATAGAACCTTTAAAAGAAAGAACAAGGGTTAGATTCCGCTTAGATGGCGTTTTACATTCCAGCTTATTCTTACCCAAAAAAGTTCATCCATCAATTGTAGCCCGCGTTAAGGTGATTTCCAATTTAAAAATTGATGAAACAAGAATTCCTCAAGATGGTAGATTTTCAATTGTTATGGACGATATTAACATTGATTTCCGTGTTTCAACTTTTCCAACAATGTTTGGAGAAAAAGTTGTAATGAGGGTGTTAAATCCAGAACAAAGATTAAGAGATTTTGAAGATCTTGGTCTTGAGGGTCAGGCTCTTAGAATTGTCAAAGAAGCAATGAGAACCCCCTATGGCATGATTTTAGCAACAGGACCAACGGGATGTGGAAAAACAACTACTTTGTATGTCACTTTAGAGCATTTAAACAAAGAAGGAGTAAATATTGTAACATTAGAAGATCCGGTAGAATATTATATTCAGGGAATTAATCAGTCTCAAGTTAAACCCGAGATAGGGTATACTTTCGCAAATGGTTTGAGGCATGTTTTAAGGCAAGATCCAGATATTATTATGGTGGGAGAAATTAGAGATACAGAAACAGCAGAATTGGCAACACACGCAGCGCTAACCGGCCATATTGTTCTATCCACCCTTCACACAAACAATACTATAGGAGTTGTTCCTCGCCTAATTGACCTTGGCGTAAAGCAATTTTTAATTCCCCCAACAGTTAATGTAGCCATTGCTCAGAGACTGGTTAGAAGAATATGCCCTCATTGTAAGAAAAGGGTATTAGCCCAAGGAAAACTTAAAGAACTCATTAAAAAAGATATCGAAAGTCTTCCTGCTGCAATTAAGAAGGAGGTAAAAAGAAAATATAATTTAAAAGGAGATATTTTTATTTGGAAAGGCGAGGGATGTAGTGAATGTGCCAGAACAGGTTTTGCAGGCAGAATAGGTATTTTTGAGGTATTAAAAATGACAAAACAGCTTGCCAAAATTATTTTGACCCAGCCAAGTGAAGATAAAATTGCTAAAGAAGCAAAAAGACAAGGTATGATTACTATGCGTCAAGATGGCATTTTGAAAGCACTAAAAGGGATTACCACAATAGAAGAGGTAGTTAGAGTCACAGAAGAAGAATATTAAATGAAAAATTATGAAGAAAAAAATTCTTTTAGTTGAAGATGACCCGTTGCTAATTGACATATATACTACCAAACTTCAAGATGCCGGTTTTGTAGTTTCTGTAGCAACTGATGGGCAGATAGCTTTAGAACTATTTGAGAAAGACAAACCCGATTTAATCTTACTTGATATTGTCTTGCCCAATATCAATGGCTGGGAGGTGCTTAGACAAATTAAAGAAGCCGGGGACACAACAAAAGTAGTTATTTTGTCTAACTTAGGTCAAAAAGAAGAGATTGAAAAAGGGATAAAGTTGGGGGCTGATAAATATTTAATTAAAGCAAACTATACGCCATCAGAGGTAGTTGAAGAAATTAAAAAACTGCTATGAAAGGTTATCAAAAACTTCTTGAGAAACTACTTCAGGCAACAATAGAGCAAAAAGCTTCTGATTTACATTTATCACCTGCAAGAAGGCCTATTTTAAGAATTGATGGCAAGCTTCATCCCATGGAAGAATATGATTTTTTACTCCAAGAGGATGTGGAGGAATTAGTAAAATGCATGCTTAACGAAGAAAAATATCAGAAACTTTTACAAGAGAAAGAAATAGATTTCTCTTACGAGATAAAGGGAAAAGGAAGGTTTAGAGGGAATGCATATTTTCAACAGGGTAAAATAAGTTGCGCTTTACGCTTTATCCCTTCTCAAATTCCAACCATTGAAGAACTTAATCTTCCTCCCATACTTCACTTGTTTTGCCGTGCCCCGCAGGGATTTGTTTTAGTGACAGGCCCCTCCTCACATGGTAAGTCTACAACTTTAGCTGCTTTGATAGATGAAATTAACCATACGCGTCCCGAACATATTATCACTATTGAGGATCCCATAGAGTATATTTTTGAAGATGATTTAGCAATTATTGATCAAAGAGAGGTAAATTTAGACACCTTATCTTTTGCCAGAGCTTTAAGATCTACATTCCGCCAAGATCCAGATGTAATTATGGTGGGAGAGATGAGGGATCCCGAGACCATTGCTACAGCAATCACCGCTGCTGAAACTGGACATCTGGTTTTTGCAACTTTGCATACAAATTCTGCCGCTCAAACAATACATAGAATTGTCGATAGTTTCTCAGGTCCTCAACAGATGCAAGTAAGGGCCCAACTTTCAGGCTCTTTGTTAGGTGTAGTTTCACAAAGGCTAATACCTCGCATTGGAGGAGGCCTGATTCCGGCCTGTGAAGTTATGCTTAACACCCCAGCCATCGCCAACCTTATAAGGGAAAATAAAATTCATGAGATTCCTTTAATTATTGCTACCTCCTCTGAGGAAGGAATGATGACTTTAAATCAATCATTAGCTAACCTTGTAAAAGAGAAAAAAATTACATTAGAAAACGCTTATAACTTTTCATTAAATCCGCAAGAATTGAAAGAGCTTTTAAAAAGATGAGGTTTAAATATCAAGCACGAACTAAAGAAGGCTTAATCCAAATTGGAATAATTGAAGCCTCCAGCCGACAAAGAGCGGCAACTCTTCTACAAGAGAGGGGACTTTACATTACATATCTTGAGCGTGAGGAGAGAAAACCTTTTTATGCAAGAGAGCTGGGCATTTTTACAAGACCCACAAAAAAAGATGTTCTTTATTTTTCTCGACACCTTGCCTTGATGCTGAAATCAGGAATTGGTTTAGTTGAAGCCCTAAGATCTATTGCTCTTCAAACAGAAAAAGCGCGCTTCAGGGAAATTGTTCTTAAGATTGCAGATGATGTGGAAGGAGGCACTTACTTTTCAGATGCGCTTTCCAAATTTCCGGGCGTTTTTTCAGACTTTTTTGTAAATATGATTAAATCAGGAGAGGCCTCAGGTAAGTTAGCCGACACTCTTACTTATTTAGCGGATAATTTGGAAAAAGAATACCTACTTCTTACAAAAATTAAAAGCGGAATGACCTATCCAGCATTTGTTTTGGTAGTTTTTGTATTGGTAGGTTTGGTTATATTCTTTGTTGTTTTGCCAAGATTTGCTGAGGCAGTTGAAAATTTAAATGTTTCCCTTCCTGCGGTTACAAGGGCAATCATATCAGCAGGTGTATTTTTGCAGGGCTGGTGGTGGCTTTTTCTAATTACTCTTTTATTCATAATTTTTGGTGTATGGCGATACCTCAAAACCAAAGAAGGAAAAGAGCTTCTGAGCAATTTCTCCTTGAGGCTACCTATTATTGGTAAGATCGCAAAAAAAATTTATATTACAAGATTCTGTGAAAACCTTGCCACTTTAATTTTCGCCGGCCTTCCTATTACTCAAGCACTTGAGGTAGTAAGTGGAGTAATTACAAATAAGAAATATAAAAATATTGTAATTGAAACTAAAGAAGGGGTAAGAAGAGGTGAAACAATTAGTGTGGTTCTAGAAAGATATCCAAAGAGTATTCCCTCAATGGTCGTTCAGATGATCAGAGTAGGGGAGAAGAGTGGGAGATTAGACGAGGCTCTCAAAAAAGTAGCAGAATTTTATAGAGTAGAGATAGATTCAGCTATAGAAGGTCTGGTAAGCATTATTGAGCCACTTATGATCATTGTTCTGGGTACTGTAGTAGGAGGTTTGATGCTTGGTATATTTTTACCAATTTATAAGAGTCTTGGAAGTATTGGATTTTAGAGGTTGCCTTTTGGTTACGTTTGAAATACAATTAATTATGAAGAGAATTAATAAAGGTCGATAATAAAATAAAAAACTAGTAATATTAATATTATGCAAAAAAAGAGAGGCTTCACTTTAATTGAATTGTTAGTTGTAATCGCAATTATTGGAATTTTAGCAGCAATAGTTTTGGTTTCGGTGAGGACAGGACCACAAAGAGCAAGGGATGCAAGAATCGTTTCTGCTATGGCTCAGGCAAGAACAACTGCTGTAGAGATTTATGCTGAGAACAATTCGGATTATTCGAATCTTTGTTATACTACTGATAACACCTTTAATGATGATAATTATCCTGGAAGCACAGATATAAAAGATAGCTTAACGGCGATCGAGTCTGATATAGAAGGGAATATGCCAACAGGAGGGAGTATTGCCTGTTATGCCTCAACTGATTCTTACTGTGTTACCGCTTCATTGAACAAGACGGGAAAGTACTATTGTATAGATACCACTCAGGCAAAGGAGGTTTCGAATCCATGCACCTCAGCAACTGATAAATGTGATAGTCTGTAAAATCTATAATTGAGATATTAAGGGATTTCGAAATGAAGGGTTTTTCAGGAAAGAGACCAAGTTTTGGTTTCACCCTAATTGAACTTTTGCTTGTGATAGCAATTTTTGCGATCTTGATTGCTATTGTTGTTATATTTGGAAAGAGCGCTATTATTAAGAGCAAGAATACTAACATCGCTTCTGATGTAGCAGAGATAAAAAAGATAGCTCAAAAAATATATCTGGAGAACAAAAATGGTTATACTAATCTTTGTGCATTCGAGGGAGACTCTCTCAATTTAGTGGACTCA
>CAZTTZ010000013.1:0-2925 GCA_964616065.1 uncultured Candidatus Saccharibacteria bacterium
TCCCGCCATTAAAACGAATTTCCGACCTTTTGCCAAAGGAGATTTGGCGGGATTTCGACCTTTAATTTTTTGCCGCTGGGTCGACCCAAAAAGCCCATCCAGCGGCGGCAATTGTCAAAAATTATTGATTTGTAAGTTGCAAAATCTTCTCTAGGGCAGAAAGGTAATCTTGATTATTATAATCTTTTTTTGCTTCCTCAAGCAAGGTTTTTTGCTCATCTGTCAATGAGCGGTTTTCCAACATTGCCAATTCTGCCTCAACTTTGATTCTATAAATTTCGTTTTCAATCATCTCTTTGGTTTTTTCCTCTAATTGCTTAGTTGGCTTTGTAAGTTCTTTAGCTTCTTCCCCAAGAGCTGTTAAACTCTCTTTGATGGTTTTTACTTTCTTTACTATTTCACCAGACTCTTTTGGATTTTGGGGACGAGAAGGAAGTTTCTCAACTGCCTTCTCTAATGCTTCCTTGGCCTCCTTTACTACTACCGATTTTTTGTCTGTCTGGCCAATTGTTTTTGCTTTTTCTAAAACTTTTGACGCCTTTTCTAAATAATAATTATAATCGTAAACATCATTTTCGGCAATCTCTAAAACAGCTGTTTTAAAATTATCGCTCTTTGGCTGATTGAATAGGCCAAGCCACGAAAGAGCAACTAAAGCAATCATCAATATGGCAAGAGAAAAAGCAGGAGTTTTCAAAAAATTAAAATTTACCAGATACGTCTTCTGGCCAGTGATATCTCTTAGCGTGTTTTTCATCCAGCCTCTTCTTGGTTTAATTTCCTCCAAAACTCTCAATTTTGCAATAATCTCTTGCTCATCCATGTTTCCTATATTAGAAGACGAAGAAACCTAAAATTTATTACACTTCTTTTAACAATTCTTTCAATTTTTCCATTGCTCTATGTATCATAACCCTTATTGCATTCTCGGATTTACCTAAAATTTTGGCTATCTCTTTGACAGATAAGTCATCCAGATAATACCACAGGATCACATCTTGATATTCTTCTTTAAGTTGTCTAATCGCCCTCTGGACAATTTCTAAATCCGAAAATAAGGATTCTTGTCGTTCTAAAGATTCGGACACATCTTTTATTTCTTTTATCTCCTCAATGGGAATCTCCTTTTTTTGAGAATAGGTACGATAATGATCAATAACTAAATTTCTGGCCGTTTTGTATAAAAAGGCTCTTGGGTTTTCTATTTTAGTGGGATTGTTTTTTTGGATATTTTTCCAAAAACGTAAAAACACCTCTGAGGTAAGATCTTCGGCCAGCTGCTGTGAGCCTACTTTTACATATATGAAGCGGTAGATTTGCCTGATATATGTTTTATAAATTTTTCTGAAATAAAAAGGCGAATGATTTTTCATAGTCTGTCCGGACACTTATAATGTGGCCATTTACGGAGTGTCCGCTTTAATGGCCGATTTTGTTAGGGTGTATACAACATCTTTCTGTCCTTTTCTCCGTCTGGCCACTATTCCTTGTTTTATCAACTCTTCCATATCTCTTCTAATGGTTCTTGGGCTTACCTGAAAAAAGATGCTTTTAATTTCAGAAAGGGTTAGAGATTTTTTATAAGCAAGTAGGTTGAGGATTTTTTCCTTGCGTTCTTTGGGTGAAATTTTACCTGATGCCCTCTTTTTTTGTCTTATTTGAACATTTTTTCTCTTTTCAATAGGCGATTGCTTTTTCTCTGGGGTTTTTGGCCTTTTTTCTATATAGGAGGGGTACTCTTGGAATGTCACTAAATATTTCTCTCTCAGTTTGCTATACTCTTTTTCTAAAACCTCTAAATTCTGGTTATTGACCCAATTTTGTGTTTTGGCAATTTTGAAATAGCCAAAAAGAGCGGTAAGATTCTTTAAAAGTTGTTCTTTCTCTGAAGAATCTATCTGGGGATTTTCCCCTAACAAAATGGCTAAAATTTGATTTGCTTTTTCCCGAATTTGATATTTTAAAGGCTCTTTCTCTGGGAATAAATCAGTAACCTTATACAAAGCAACGGTTAATTTAATAAGATAATCCCTTGTCATGGGACTAATTTAATTTGTCCTTTTTAATATAGCAAAAAAGAAAATTTCGGTCAAAACTTGTCCACTTTACAAAATATATTTTTCTTTTAAGATATAAGAAAAGGTCCCAAAAAAAGGGAGGGTGTTATAATTAATTTAGTTGGAAAATTATGCGTTTGAAACTGAGATTTTCGGAAAGAAAAAAGAGTTTTGTGCCTTGGTTGGTTTTACTTTGTTTAATTGTAATTGGTGTCTTGGCTTATTTGTATAGGGAACCTTTGGGCAAGGCTTTGGTTTTCAGAAGAGCAGAGATTCAGGAATTTCCTGCACCTACCCAACCTACATCAGTTATTTCTGAATTACAAGAAACGCCTCTTCAGGTAGAAGAAGGGAAAATTGTTGGAGAAGAAAAAGTGACTGTAGTTCCTTCAGAGCCAAAAGAAAGTTCAGAGGAAAAAGTATATGTAGAGGTTGCAGAAAAAGGAGAAGGGATTACTCATTTGGCAAGGAAGGCTTTAGGTGAATATCTTAAAGAAAAGGGAGAAAATATTGCCCTAACAAAGGCTCATAAAATTTTTATAGAGGACTATATGCAAAAGAAAACAGGCTGGAGATGGCTGAAATTAGGAGAAAAGATAAGTTTCTCAGAGAAATTGATTGAAGAGGCAATTGAAAAATCTCTAAAATTGACAGAGGACCAACTTCAAAATATTCTTAACTATACCCCTCCACCAACTTTTGTTGAATAAAACTACCCTGCTTCAAAATCATTGAGGTTATTATCTGTATCTTGATAGGAGGAATTGATTCTTTTTCTTAAAAGTAAAGTGCTTCCTTTAGGAAATAAAGTCGGCTCTCCCTCAAAAACTTTGGCTTTACCCCAACCAACAAGATCTATTTTACATTT
>CAZTTZ010000013.1:3025-4651 GCA_964616065.1 uncultured Candidatus Saccharibacteria bacterium
GAAAAATAAGCAAGATATTTATCTTTTAGAGAGACGGGTGAATTTCCAGGGTTGAAAAGTTTTAAAAACTCATCTCCTTCAATATGCACTTCTGTAATTAGAATTTTCTCTTTTTGTGGCCAATCCAGTATCTTTGAACTTTCCTGAGTAAATGCCTGCTCTGTTTTCTCTTGTTGCACTCCTCCCTGTTTTTCTTCTAATGCTAAAGATTGGTCTTTGCTATATACCAATCTCTCTCCCAAAGAATTTTGGGGAGTTAAAATTAAAGAAAAATCAAAATCCTTTTCGTTGTTGTTGGTATCTATAAAATTTGAACCCTGAACTTTTCTCTGAAGACTCTCCCCTGTCTTTAGCCCTCCCTCTTTTAATTTTGCCTTTAATTCTGTGGCTAAAATTGGTATGGGTGAATTTGGCTCTCCCCAGCCAACTCTATCAAGAACTTCTCCTTTCTTTTTTCTAATTATTACTCCGCCAATTGAGGTGAGTTGACTTGAAAAATAAGCATCTCCCTTGAGTCTTTGATTTTCACTTTTTATTTCCCCTCCAATAAAAAGAAAAAAACTGTTTTTAGGGATAACATTTCTTTTCCAATCAATCCTTTTTTGAGTTTTTCTGTTATGAGAATCAACAATTTCTAAAACAAAGTTACCATCATTTATCTCAACTGGAAAGTCGTTTGGATTATAGATTTCTATAAACTCATTTTTTGAAGAATCAAAGCCAGAGGCAACCTCTGTAATTAAAAGCGGTTTAATTTCTTCTGGAGTTTTCTTTGATTCTTCTATCTCTTCTTCCTCCTGGGTTGCTTCTGCGCCACTTTTACTGGTTTTTTCTAAATTCTCAATTAAAGCAAGAATTTCTTTCTGAATTTTGAGATTTTCTTCATTTAAACTTATAAATTGTTTTTTAAATTCAGAAAATTCATCGGCAAGAGTGTCTAATTTCTGGTTTATTTCATCTTTTGTGCTTAAATTTTCTTTTGAAAAACCGGATATTGATTGCAAAGAGCCTTCTAAATTTTTAATTTTTTCTTCTATTTCTAATAATTTTGTGAGAAATTCTTCTTGTTCTTCATTTTTTGGTTTTTCTTTAAATTGGGAAATTAACTCTTCAATTTGGGCTTTCTGAAAGAAAAAAGATGGGCTAAATTTTAATAAATAAAAAAGAAAATAACAATTTAGGCCAATGCTTAGAAAAAGGAAAAGGCCCAATATCAAAAAGTATTTTTTCATAATTTTTTCTAAAGATATTCAGGTATTGTTTCATTATTTAATCCCTCAAATAAAAAATCAAGGCGCGAAGCCTTGAAAAATTTGGTTTTAGAAAATCTAAAAATTATTTTAGAGCAAACAATTCCTTTAATTCTTTTATCTGATCTTCCAATTTCTCTATTCTTTTTCCGTGGTCAGCCAGAATCAATTTCTCAATTCTTTCTAAGCGATCTTCAATCTTATCAAAACGTTTGTTAATCTCGTCCCTTTTTGCGGTTTCCATAAAACCTTTCTGAATCATTCCGGCTAAATCTTCAATTGTAATATCTTCCTTTTCCATCATTTTTATTATAGTCCTCCATTAATAATTAAGTCAAATAAAACTCTAAATTGTGCAAAGTGACACTTTGCACAA
>CAZTTZ010000013.1:4751-9548 GCA_964616065.1 uncultured Candidatus Saccharibacteria bacterium
AAAGAGAAACCAAAATCCTTTTGGCATAGAAATTACACTTTTGTTTTAATAAGATCTCTTGCTGTTCTAAAGATAATTTTTTTGTTCTCTACATCAACCACTACCCTTTCTCCTTCTTTTACCTCTTGGGTTACCATTTTAAGTGCCAGGGGATCTAAAATTAGTTTTTGGATCACTCTTTTAAGAGGTCTTGCTCCTAAGTTAGGATCAAATCCTTTTTCTGCTAAAAGTTCCTTTGTTTTCTTGGTGGTCTTAAGAATTACGCCTTTTCTCAAAAGTCTTTCCTCTACTTTTTTAAGTTCTAAGTCTACAATTTCTCTAATTTCTTTTGGTCCCAAATAGTGAAAGATGATGATCTCGTCTATTCTGTTTAAAAACTCTGGCCTAAACCTTTCCTTGAGAGCCTCTAAAACCTTATCCCGTAGTGACTCTTCTTTTTCTTTTGTCTCAGCAACAAAACCCAAGGGCGCCATTTTTGATACATATTCAGAGCCAACATTGGAAGTCATAATAATAATTGTATTTTTAAACGAGACTACCCTCCCCTTTGCATCTGTCAGTCTCCCATCATCTAAAATTTGCAAGAGAATATTAAAAACGTCCGGATGAGCTTTTTCTATCTCATCCAAAAGAATAACCGAATAAGGTCTTCTTCTCACTTTTTCTGTTAACTGACCTCCTTCTTCATAACCTACATAACCAGGAGGAGAACCGATCATTTTAGATACAGTATGTCTTTCCATATATTCTGACATATCAAGTCTAATGAGCGCTTTTTCATCATTGAAAAGAAACTCGGCCAGAGCTTTAGCAGTTTCAGTTTTACCAACCCCTGTTGGCCCTAAGAACAAGAACGAACCCAAAGGCCTGTTTTCTTCGGCAATTCCTGCTCTAGAGCGTCTTATTGCATTGGCAATTGCTTTAATCGCCTCTCTTTGATTTACAATCCTTTTTTGGAGATACTCTTCCATTCTTGCTAATTTTTGAGCCTCGCTTTCCAAAAGTTTTGTCACTGGAATTCCTGTCCATTTGGAAACTATTTTTGCAATATCTTCATCTGTAACTTCTTCTTTTAAAAGTTTGTGTTTCTTTCTAAATTTTGCTAATTCTTTTTCTTTTTTCTTAATTTCTTTTAAAACCTCGGGAATTTTTCCATATTTAATCTGAGCCACTTTTTCTAAATCACCCTCCCTTTGGGCAACCTCAGCCTCAAAATTTAACTTATCGATCTCTTTTTCTAAATTACTAATTTCTTCAACTAATTTTTTCTCTGTTTGCCATTTAAGTTCTAAATCCTTTAATTTTTCGTTTAAATCAGCAAGAGATCTTTCTATAGCATTAATTCTTCTCTTATTTGCCTGCCCTTTTTCTTTTTTCAAAGCCTCCTTTTCTATCTCCAACTTCTGGATTTCTTTTTTGAGTTCCTCAATTTCAATTGGCTCTGATTCTATCTCAAGCCTTAAGGAAGAAGCCGCCTCATCAATTAAGTCAACAGCTTTGTCTGGCAGGAATCTGTCGGTAATATACCGGGCAGAAAGTTCAGCGGCTGCAATTAAGGCTGAATCTGAAATTTTAACCCCATGGTGAAGTTCATATTTTTCTTTGATTCCTCGCAAAATTGCAATTGTATCTTCAATAGAAGGCTCTTGAACATAAATTGGCATAAACCTCCTCTCAAGAGCCGGGTCTTTCTCAATATATTTTTGATATTCTTTCAAGGTTGTCGCCCCAATAACTCTTATCTCTCCTCTTGCTAAGGCCGGTTTTAGAAGATTAGAAGCATCTACAGCTCCTTCGGCTGCTCCGGCTCCAACAACTGTATGAAGTTCATCAACAAAAAGAATATATTGCCCTTTTGATTTTTCTAACTCTTTCAAAAGGGCTTTCAATCTTTGTTCAAACTCCCCTCTATATTTTGTACCAGCAATTAGAAGACCTAAATCTAAAGCTAAAATTTCTTTGTATTTTAAGCTTTCTGGTACATCTTGTTTAACAATTCTTTGGGCTAAACCCTCAACAATTGCTGTTTTACCTACCCCTGCCTCTCCAATTAAAACAGGGTTATTTTTTGTTCTTCTTGATAAAACTTGGATTACTCTCCTAATTTCATTCTCTCTCCCTATAATTGGATCAAGTTTACCTTCTCTGGCAAGTTTAGTTAAGTTTTTGCAATATCTTTCAATGACTTGATATTTTGCCTCTGGGTTTGGATCCGTAATTTTTTCATCTCCCCTGATTTCTTTCAAAACTTTTAAAACATTATCATAGGTAAGACCCTGTCCTTGATATTTCTCTAAAATAGGCTTTGCCTCTGTTGGAACGTTGAAGAAGGCTAAAAACAAATGTTCACAGGATATATACTCATCTTGCATTTTGACTGCTTCTTCTCTTGCTTTTTCTAAAATTCTTGCTAAATCTTGGGTGATATAAAATTGAACAGAAGAGAAGACATCTTCTCTTGGAGGAAATCGTCTGAGCGTGTTTGAAATTTTTTGTTTTATTTGAGAGGAGTCAATTTGCAATTTTCTTAAAAGAGTTGAGACAACAGTCCCTTCTTGCTCAAGTAACACATAAAAAAGATGCAAGGCATCTACTTGCTGTTGTCCCATTTTTCTTGCCATATCTTGAGCCTTCATTATCGCCTCTTGTGCTTTTTGAGTAAATTCTCCTCCAGGTGGTGCAAACATGGTAAGTGATTAAGTTATGGAGTGACCGAGTGACCAAGTGACTGAGTGACTCAGTTACTCGGCGATTCGGTGACTTGATAGCTTGATAACTTAGTGACTTAGTGACTCGGTGACTAAATATAGAATACAATATACTTGCCTCTCTGTCAATTTACTCTGATCGCTCTCCCAAGACGACTTTAATTGTTTTTATTTCTTTTTGCCTCAAAACTTTTAAGGTGACCTCATCCCCTGGATTATATTTAAGGATGATTTTAGAAAGAGAATTGTTGAGAGTAATTTTTTCTCCCTCAAATTCAAGAATGATATCATCTCTTTTTATTCCCGCTTTCTCTGCTGGCGTGCCCGGGATAACCGCCTGTTCTGTTTTATTTCCCTGCGCATCTCTTCCAACCCAAGCTCCATAATTAACCGGGAGGTTAAATCTTTCCTGTAGCTCATCTGTCACCAAAGTATAATAAACTCCCAAAAATGGATAGACAATTTTGCCTGTTTTTTTGACCTGTTCTATTGCCTTTTTTGCCCTATTAATTGGAATTGCAAAACCAATATTTTCTCCGGAAAAGGCTCTGGCAACATTAATTCCAATTACCTCACCTGCAAGATTTAACAAAGGTCCGCCAGAATTGCCTGGATTGATCGCTGCATCTGTCTGAATAATGTCTTCCAGCGTTTCAACCATACCACCTCCAGAAGCAGTAATTGTTCTGCCAAGACCAGAAACTACTCCAACAGAAACGGTATTTTGAAATTCGCCTAAGGCATAACCGATTGCGATCACTGTCTGTCCAATTTGCAATTTAGAAGAATCTCCTAATTCAACTGTGGGGAAAGTTTGTCTTTGGTCCTGCGGAATTTGAGATTGATCAATTTTTAAAACTGCAAGATCTAAAATTGGGTCTTTTGCAAGTATTTTAGCGGGGTATTTTTTTCCATCACTTGTAAAAATGGTATAATCTGCACCTTTTTCTGACACAACATGTTTATTGGTAAGAACCATTCCATCTTTGGAGATAATAAACCCTGTTCCTCCTCCGATTTTTTGTTTCTCAGTTCCTTTTTGGCGATATTGAGGAATCTCAATCTCAAACGGCCAGCCTTCCCCAAAGGGATTAATGTAATACTTCTCAAATACAGGCACATCCTTTGTAATTACAATACTCACAACAGCAGGTGATGCTTCTTTTACAACATTAATAATTTTTTCTTCCTCTGTTGTTTGAGGAATATATTTGTTTTGAACGATCGTCTCTTTTTTTATAATCGGTTGGATTTCTTTTTCAGGAAATAAGCCTGATAAAAAACCTTCTTTCTGTAAGTACAAAACTAAAAAGCCCCCTCCAATTCCAAAAAGAAGGCTTAAAATCACAGTCGAGAAACAGATTTTGGGAATCCACTTTAGAAATCTTTCTCTTTGTTCTTGAAGTCGTTTTTCAATCAATTTGTCATCAAAGATATCTTCCTCCATATATTTTTTATTATATCACTGATTAAAAAATTTTAAATCCTACAAGTTGTCTTTGTAATGATCAAATTCATATTTTATAATATTTTTTCTTGGGGGGCCAAAAAAGAGAGTATAAGCACCAACGAGTATATATCTTAAACATGTTATAATCACCCCATCCTTCTCAAACCTTCTTGTGCTGCCAATAATTTTTGCTGATTTTATAAGACCAACTTTAGCAATTTTTTTTGCCTCTTTTAAATACCAATGGTCCTCCCCAATAGTGATTTTTTCATTAAATCCTTGAATTTTAAAGTGAACTTCTCTTTTTGCTAAGATTGCCATCCAGCCACAAGGAAAAAATCTTTGGGACAATACCGCAAAAGAATTATAAACAAAAAAGATAATTTTATAAATAAGTTTTTTATTTTGAGGTATAACAAGAAAACCTGCACAATCTAACCCTCTTAAGGAAAATTCTTCCACTGTTTTCTTTAAAAAGTCTTTGGGTAAAATTACATCAGCGTCTATAAATAAGAAAATCTCTCCCTTTGCAATTTTTGCTCCCTCGTTTCTCCCTTTTGCTGGTAAACCTCCTTTTACAATCTTGCACCCAAAACTTTTGGCAATTTCTCTTGTTTTATCAGAAGAACCGGCGTCAGC
>CAZTTZ010000014.1:0-8596 GCA_964616065.1 uncultured Candidatus Saccharibacteria bacterium
TTGAGCGAGCTCCTCGCTGGGGAGCGAGCGTCTCCTAAAAATTGCTTTCCGAGCGGTTTTTACAATTACTTGCCAAGCAATTTTCTTTTAGGCCTGCTTGCCGAGCGATTTTTCAAATTACTTTCCAAGCGTTTATTTCTTATTCATTTTTCAATGAAATACCGGGCTAAGCCCGGTATTTCATAAGGCTTAATTTGTCTTTCCTTGTTTTAAATTTTTGTCAGTTTTTCCATAAAATTTACATTTTGATCTGTACATCCACTCCACTTGGCAAATTTAAATCTCCCAATGCTTCAATAAGCTTCTGAGGCGGATTATAAATATCTATCAGTCTCTTATGCACCCTTATTTCAAACTGCTCTCTAGCATCCTTGTGTACAAAAGTTGATCGATTCACTGTATACTTATGAATTTCTGTAGGCAAAGGAACCGGGCCGGAAACTTGCGCCCCGTATCTTATAGCAGTCTCTACTATCTGGCGAGCACTTTTATCTAAAACTTTATAATCATATGCTCGCAGTTTTATGCGAATCCTTGTCTTTGTAGTTTCTTGAAGTGCCTTGGTTTTCTTGCTTTCCATTCTCGTATTTCTCTTAAAAGATTAATTTAATTTTATTTAAGGATTTTGGTTACAACACCTGCTCCAACTGTTCTTCCACCCTCTCTAATAGCAAATCTTTGTTTCTCTTCAATTGCAACAGGTTGAATAAGTTTAATTTTTAAATTTACAGTATCTCCAGGCATAACCATCTCAGTTCCTTCGGGCAAAGTTACCTCACCTGTCACATCAGCAGTTCTGATATAAAACTGTGGCTTATATCCAGAGAAAAATGGTGTATGTCTTCCTCCCTCTTCTTTTGTCAAAACATAAACCTCTGCCTCAAATTCTGTATGAGGTGTGATTGTTCCGGGTTTTGCAACAACCTGTCCTCTTTCAACATCTTCCTTCTTTAGACCTCTTAAAAGAATACCGATGTTGTCACCTGCTCTTGCTTCATCTAGAGTCTTATTAAACATCTCTAAACTTACTGCTGTTGTCTTCTGGGTTGGTCTTAATCCAACAATCTCTATCTCATCCCCGGGTTTGATTATTCCTCGTTCAACTCTTCCTGTAACAACTGTTCCTCTTCCCTCAATTGAGAAAACATCTTCGATTGCCATCAAAAATGGCTTATCTACCTCTCTCACAGGTTCTGGGATATACTCATCCAAAGCCTTAACTAATTCTAAAATTGGCTTTGCCGCTTCATCGTCTGCTGATTGAGCCTCTAAAGCTTTTAGCGCTGAACCTCTAATAACAGGCACTTCATCTCCAGGGAAATCATATTTCTTTAAAAGTTCCCTAACTTCTGATTCAACTAAATCAATCATCTCTGGATCTTCAACTGCATCACATTTATTTAAGAATACAATCATTGCCGGCACTCCAACCTGTCTTGCTAGAAGAATATGTTCTCTTGTTTGAGGCATTGGACCATCAACTGCAGATACTACTAAAATTGCCCCGTCCATCTGTGCCGCTCCTGTGATCATATTTTTGATGTAGTCAGCGTGTCCAGGGCAATCAATGTGAGCATAGTGTCTCTTTTCTGTCTCGTACTCAACATGACAGATGTTAATTGTAAGACCTCTTGCCTTTTCCTCAGGTGCTGAATCAATCTGTTCAACTGTTTTCTCCGAAGCTTTAAGCCCTTTTAGTTTCAAGACTTTCAAAATTGCGGCAGTCAAAGTGGTTTTTCCATGATCCACATGGCCAATTGTTCCAACGTTAAGATGTGGTTTTGTTCTTTCAAATTTTTCTTTCTCTGCCATATTTTTGCTTTTTATTTTTAATTTTTAAAAGTTAATTGTTTTATTGTAAAAGTCAACCTTTGGGTTAAGTTTTATTTTAATATAGCATTAAAGTGGTAAATCATCAATGGTGAGACCTTTTGATTCCTCGTGTTTTTGTTCTTCAGGTAGAAGAATTGCCTCTTCTTTTTTTATCTCTTCTGGCTCACTTTTTTGCACCTCCATACCCGGATTATCGCTTACTTCTTCACTTGCGTCTTTCCCTAAGTACTCATCAATTGAAGAAATCACCATTGTAGGTTTTCCATCTTCAACAATTATTATTTTTGCCTTCCCTTTTTTTAATAGTTTTTTAATTAAACGGAAATCCATAGTTTTGAATTAAAAGCTATATAGGCATTTTAATCATTTATTTTATTTTTTCAAGTCTTTTTATCTTTTTCCCTCGATAATTTCCTGAGCAATGGCCTCTGGGACTTTTTCGTAGTGGTCAAATTCCATAGTAAATGATCCTCTGCCTTGAGTCAATGACCTTAAAGTGGTTGCATAACCAAACATCTCTGCTAAAGGTACATGAGCCTCAATTACCTTTACATTACTTCTATCAAAGGTCTCTAAGATCTTACCCCTTTTTGAATTCAAGTCTCCTATAACATCTCCAAAATATTCCGGAGGTACTGTTACCTCTAGTCTCATTATTGGCTCCAATAAAATTGGACTTGCTTTTTTAACTGCTTCTTTTAGGGCTATTGAGCCAGCAATCTTAAAAGCAGCCTCTGATGAATCTACTTCATGGAAAGATCCATCATAAAGAGTAACCTGCATATCTACCAAAGGATAACCGGCTAAAACTCCATCTTCCATAGCCTCTTTGACTCCTTTTTCAACTGCCGGAATAAATTCTTTTGGAATAATTCCCCCTTTTATCTCATCTACAAATTTATATCCCTCTCCTCTTTTAAGTGGCTCTATTCTCAACCAAACATGTCCATATTGTCCCCTTCCTCCACTTTGTCTGATATACTTTCCTTCCGCCTCTGCTATCTGTAAAATTGTTTCTTTGTAGGCTACCTGAGGCCTGCCGACATTAGCGTCCACTTTAAACTCTCTTCTTAATCTATCAACAATAATCTCCAAATGAAGCTCTCCCATTCCAGAAATTATCGTCTCTCCGGTTTCCTCATCTGTCTTAACCCTGAAGGTGGGATCTTCTTCGGCAAGTTTTTTAAGAGCCAATGATAACTTTTCCTGATCTGCCCTAGTTTTTGGTTCAATTCTTATAGAAATTACTGGCTCAGGGAAAGTAATTTCTTCTAAAACTATAGGGTGATTTGCATCGCAAAGAGTGTGCCCGGTCTTTACTCCTTTTAACCCTACTGCTGCAGCTAAATCTCCAGCAAAAACCTGATCAATCTCTTCTCTGTGATTTGCATGCATTCTTACAATCCTCCCAATTCTTATTTTCTCCTGTGTTGCCGTATTTAGCACAGCTTCCCCACTCTTTAAAGTGCCTGAATATACCCTAAAATAAGTCAACGTTCCTACATAAGGATCAGTTGCTATTTTAAAAGCTAAAGCCGAGAAAGGTTCGTTATCATCTGGTTTTCTTTCAATTACCTCTCCAGTTCTTGGATCTTGCCCTTGAATTGGAGGAAGGTCTATTGGGGATGGAAGATAATAAATTACCGCATCCAAAAGAGGTTGAATTCCTTTGTTTCTAAGTGCTGCCCCACATAAAACAGGCACTAATTTATAACTAATTACACTTTTTCTTAAACTCTCTCTTATCTCTTTTGGTGTCAGCTCTTTTCCTTCTAAATATTTTTCTAAAAGAAGATGGTCCTCCGATGCTATTTTCTCTAACATCTTTTTTCGCCACTTTCCTGCCGTTTCCTTTAATTCCTCAGGAATCTCTCCAATTACAACTTTTTCTCCGTGATCTCCTTCAAACCGGTAACTTTTCATGGTAATTAAATCTATTACTCCCTCATGCTTTGCCTCTTCTCCTATTGGAATCTGAATTGCTACAGCGTTCTTGGTAAGTTTGTCCCAGATTGATTGGAGACTTTTTTCAAAAGAAGCCCCTATTCTATCCAATTTGTTTATGAAGCAAATCCTTGGAACTTTAAATTTATCTGCCTGACGCCAAACGGTTTCAGATTGTGCCTCAACTCCTGCAACGCCATCAAATACAACAATTGCACCATCTAAAACTCTTAAAGATCTTTGCACTTCTGCAGTAAAATCAATATGACCGGGAGTATCAATAATATTAATTCTATATTCAAGTTTCCTTCTTTCTTTTGGGTCTACTTCTAAAAATGTTTTCTCTCCTAATAATTTTTGGCTTTCCTCAATTGGAATCCAAAAACAGGTTGTTGCAGCTGCAGTGATTGTAATTCCTCTTTCTTTTTCTTGCTCCATCCAATCCATAATCGCCTGTCCTTCATGTACCTCTCCTATTTTGTGAGAGATTCCAGTGTAAAACAAAACGCGCTCGGTAACTGTAGTTTTGCCGGCATCAATATGGGCAATGATTCCAATGTTTCGGTATCTTTCAATAGGATATAATCTCATAATTTCGATATTTCGAAATTTCGATATTTCGAAATTTCGTGTTTACCATGCATAATGTGCGAAGGCTTTATTGGCTTCTGCCATCTTATGCATATTTTCTTTTTTCCTTACAGCAGAGCCGGTATTATTATATGCATCTATCAGCTCTTGGGCTAACTTTTCTTTCATAGGTTTACCTTTCTTATTCCTTGCTGCCTCAACTATCCAGCGCAAAGCTAATGCTATGCGTCTGTGTTCTTTTACCTCCATTGGAACTTGATAAGTAGCCCCACCAATTCTACGAGGCCTTACTTCAAGTATCGGACCTGCATTTTTAAGTGCACCTTCAAAAACTTCAAGCGGATCTTTGTTTAATTTCTCTTTTATAATTTCAAAGGCATCATAAACTATTTGTCTTGCCAAAGATTTTTTACCCTTTCTCATTACATAATTAATAAGTTTTGTTACCAAAGCACTCCCGTATTTTGGATCCGGCTCTAACTCTCTTCTTTTAATTTTTCTCCTTTTTTTTCCCATAAAAATTTATGTGGTTTAAAGTTATTGCTCAAATTTATCGTCTAAGTTTATTGTTTATTGTTTATAGTTTATACTATGATTGTTTCTTCGTTCCATATTTTGACCTCGATTGTTTTCTCCCTTCAACCCCTGCTACATCTAAAGTTCCTCTTACAACTTTATAACGAATACCTGGTAAATCTTTTATCTTGCCTCCTTTTATTAAAACAATTGAGTGTTCTTGAATATTGTGCCCTTCTCCTGGAATATAGGCGGTCACCTCCATTCCATTTGAAAGTCTAACTCTGCATACTTTCCTCAATGCAGAATTTGGCTTCTTAGGAGTGACTGTAAAAACTTTCAAGACAACTCCTCTTTTAAATGGCGAGGGGTAATAAACTGGTCTATTTTTTAAAGTATTAAAACCGAAACTCAAAGCAGGAGCCTTACTTTTCTTTTTTAGTTTTTCTCTTCCTTTTTTGATTAGTTGATGAAATGTTGGCATATTTTTTTTAGGTTACCAAATATCAAGAAAAATAATAAAGCGCCAAGCGCTTAAATTCTTTGATATCAAAAAATTAATTTCCTGTCAAATAAAAATACCTGTTAAATATTGAGTTAAAAAATTAACAAACATGAAAATATATTCTCCAAAAAAGACAATAAAAAATATTAAAATAAAAATTCCATATTGTAAAAGGAAAAATCTTGTTTTTGGATCAAGTGGAAAAAATGCAAATAAAATATGTGATCCATCCAAAGGAGGAATAGGTAGCAAATTAAAAATCGCCAAAAGAAAATTAATCTGGACGATATAAAGAAAAATCAAATTCGTCTGATAAGGTAAAAGAGTGTGAGCAAATCTTAAAGTCAGCCCAAAAATAAGAGCAAGAAGAATATTTGCAATTGGGCCGGCTGCAGCAACTTTTGCTGGATCATTTTTTTTATCTTTGAAATTAAACGGATTAATAGGAACAGGTCTTGCCCAACCAAAAATAGGACCCCTGCCCATTGTGATAATTAAAAGCATCAAAGGCAAAAAAATTGTACCAATTGGATCAATATGTTTTATAGGATTTAAAGTAAGTCTGCCAGCATTTTTTGCGGTTGGATCACCTAAAAAATAAGCCATCCAGCCATGGGCCATTTCATGAAAAATAACCGAGAATAATAAAATGATGATTAAAATTATTATTGTCACAATATCCATATTCTCCTATTATAACAAAATCACTTGCCAAATCAAAAAAAACAATGTATATAATAAGTTATTGAGTGGCTGAGTGATCAAGTTATCAAGTTAATTGGATTGTTGAGTTATTGAATGACAATCATCTGATTACAATTACTCGATAACTTGCCGGCTTAGTAACTTAATCACTTAACTTAAAACTATGGCAAGAGTTTGTGAGATTTGCGGAAAAAAGCCAGACATTGGACAAAAATATAAAAAACTGATGTCTCGATATAATCCCTCAAAAAAAGTTAAATACCCAAATTTACAATGGGTAACTTTGCCATCTGGCAAAAGGCTAAAAGTCTGTGCTAAATGCAAAAAAACAATTTTTAAGAAACTCGGATAAAATTCTTAATTCAATTGAAACTAGTATGAAGCTAGTTGTTTTTTTTAATTTATCTTATAATGAAAATAGACGGAGCGTAGCACAGTGGTAGTGCGCTGGCATGGGGGGCCAGAGGTCGGGGGTTCGATTCCCCCCGCTCCGACAAATTTCAGTTTACTTGTGAGATTAGAAAATTGATCAATTCTTCTAAGGTTTGGTTGGGCTTAATCAAATGAATTTCTATCCCAACATTTTTAAGACTTTGCTCTGCGTTTGGTCCAATCTGAACTGTAAAAACTTTATCTGCCCTAACTGCCTTAGCAAATCTTGTCCCTTTTGGGGCACCTTCTTCAAAATATGGATTTTTTAAAATCTCTTTTCTTTGCACTTTTTGATCTTTTATATCAAGCAAAAGATACTCTCTTGATCCAAATCTCTCATTAATTCTATTCTCTTTTACCGGCACAATAACCCTTTCTCCAATCTTCTCTGGTCCAATTTTTTCAAACCCTTCTTCCTCGCAAAATTTTCTACCTAACATTCCAATAACAACACTTCTTTTCATATCATAAGGCTCAATTGAAATAACCACATATTTTAACTCTGGAATATTCTTTAAAAGTTTCTCTTCCAAGTTTTTTGTTATCTCTCCCACCTCCTCCACCTTCAGTTTTGAAGGAAGTTTAATTTTTAGTTCCGCAAAATTATAAGCGCCAATTTTCCTAGTTTTTAAATCTGCGATTTCAATTTTGTGAGAGGCGCAAATTTTTCTAACTCTTTCTTCTATCTCTTTATTCGCTACATCGAGTAAAGAATCTGTAATTTCTTTCCCAATCAAGACAGTTTCAAAAAGAATATAACCTCCTATTCCCAAGGCAACAATTGCATCAGCCAGATTGAAATATTTAATTAAAAATAAACCTATAAGTACTCCAATTGAAGATAAAACATCAGCCCGTGAGTGCTTTGCATCAGCAATCAAGGCTATACTTTGGAATTTTCTTCCATATAAGAATTTGATTCTTGCCATTATCTCCTGGAGGACAATACAAATAATAATTACAAAAATTGCCCTCAAAGAAAAAACTGCCGGATTTTCTCCTAAAAACCGTTTTATTGCCTCAGCAATAATCCATATTCCTGTAATTGCCAAAAGAAAGGTTACAAAAAATCCTGCCAAACTTTCTGCTCTAAAGTATCCATATGGATGTTTTTCATCAACTGGTTTTTTAGCAGTCCTCAGCCCCAAAAAAGTTACAAAAGAGGAAATCACATCAAGGCTTGAGTGAATCCCATCAGCAATTAAAGCAATACTGTTTGAAAAAATACCAAAAATTACCTTTAAAACTCCAAGGCTTGCATTTAAAAAAGTACTTATTAAAGAAACAGTTTGAGTAGTCATAATAAAAAATACTTCAGTTATAGAGATCAACTCCTCCCTCTCTAGAAGAACCTACCAAAACCCATTCCCCTTCCTCTCCTTCTTCCTCTTCCAAAACCTCCGCCAACCGAAGGTCCATTTATTTCTTCCAATTTTCCTTCTTGCCACATAGAGAATGCATCCTTCACTCTAACACCTGGTGCAGCAAAAAAGACTTTCACGCCAGCTTTCTGAAGTACAAAAAACGCATGAGGTCCCATATTGCCGGTGATAATTACATCTGCTCCTTCCGAAATTGCTCTTTGAGCCGCTGCAATTCCTGCTCCCCTTGCCGCTAAAACACCCGGGTTTTCCAAAACATTCTCCACTTCTCCTTCTTTATTTAGAAAGATAAAAAAAGGACACCTTCCAAAACGAGGATCTAAAATTGAATCTAAGTCTTTTCCTTGAGAAGTGATACAAATTTTCATACTTTATTTTGAATATATGCCCGAAATTATTTCTTGTCAAGCCTAACTAATTTTGCCTGAATTTCTTTTTGAAAGTTTTTGCTTTATTTTACAAACCGCGCAAATTTCTTGACTTGTAGGTTCTCCGCACACTAAGCATTCTTTGATTTTTTCTTTTTCTTGAATATCAGGTAGAACAATTTCAATTTTCTCCAATGTCCTTGCAATTTTTATTTTAAAATCTGGGACTTTCTTATCGAGATCTCTTAAAATTTCTGTCCATTTGTCTTTTCTTTGAAAGTAAGAACACATTGTACAGCCTGCTACAACAATATTTCTAA
>CAZTTZ010000015.1:0-8590 GCA_964616065.1 uncultured Candidatus Saccharibacteria bacterium
TATCAGCCCACCTTTTGTGTTTTGGATTTAGAAAAGAAAAAGTTTGAATTGGTTCTACTAAATCGGATTTAATCTAACTTTCTTGAAAAATTCGTAGCTACTTTTATTTGGCTATTTGGAATAAAGTGCAAAATTCCTTCCTTGTCTTCTAACACCGTTCTTCTCAAATTAAAATCTACTACTCTTCCTTTCTTTCCTCCAACTTCAACTTCCTCCCCTACTCTAAATTGATCTTCAATTAAAATAAAAAGTCCTGAAATATAATCTTGAATTAAATTCCTTGCTCCAAAGCCCAAAGCTAGACCCCCAATTCCTAACCCAGTTAAAAGCGGGGTAATATTTATTCCAAACTCTGGTAAGATTGTAATTATGGCTATTGTCCAAATAATGGTTTTTATAATTGAAAAAATCACTCGCTCTAATGTATGGATTCTTTCTTCTTCTAATTTCAACTTAGCCTTTTCTAACTTCTCTTTTCTTTTTATTACTCCTCTCAAAAATCTTCCAAGAAAGATTTTTAAAATTTGAGTTATTCCAAAAGCAACAATCAAAATTAGAAGAATTTTGACTCCTTTTGTAAGCAACCATAAGATAAGTTGTTCGAGGCTGATCTCCATCATTATTTAATAATACACTTAATAAAAGCTCCGGCGTGATGTAAGAATTTTGTATTTATGGTAGTGCTTCCTAATACTTGTATCTTGTTTTTATGTTTATTGTCCTAACTTTGATTATGTTTTTGGCTATTAATCAATCCTAGCAACATTTTAGAAACTGCTTCGAGCATTCGATAAAATTTTGAAAATTCTTCCTCGCTAACTCTCCCTTCTTCAAAAATTAATTCCAGCAGCGAAACACATTCATACACTGATCCCCTGGCAATGGTATAAAAATTTCTTTTATCAGCTTTTGAGAACTTACCACTGCCTTCGGCGATATTGATAACAACACTTACCGACGCTCTTTTCAGCTGGTCACGAATGTATGAATCTATTTGTTTATTTTCTCTAAAAGAAATTTTAGAATTTCTCTATTTAACTCCTTTGCCTTTTTGTAAACAGTCAGATTTTCAAAATCAAACATGCTTTGTAATTTGTGTGAGTAATTTGTAATTAGGAAGCAAATTTCCGCTTATACTTTTTTTAATAACTTCTTTATTTTTCCAAACTACAAACTACTAATTACCAACTACTGCAAATTTTTGCGAGAGCGAAAATTTGCTAGCGGAGGGGGTGGGATTCGAACCCACGAGGGCAAAAATGCCCACTGGCTCTCCAGGCCAGCGCCTTAATCCACTCGGCCACCCCTCCGTAGCAATTGCTTGAAAGCTTCTCCGCCCTTATATCGCTTTATCTGTTTTTCTCTTAGCCAGGCTGATCGTTTATTAGGCAATTCCTCTTTGTATACCAATTCCCATTTTCGTTTATTTTTAGTAAATCGTCCAGAGTTCTTATTATGAGCTTTTAATCTTTTTGCAAGATTCTTAGTCATTCCAATATAGTATTGACCCGTTTTGGTGCTTCGAATTATATAAACAGTATACTTCATTTTCCTCGTTTTTGAATGTCTGCCACGGCTCTTCCCGCTTATAGCGGGACCCCGCCAAAGGCGGTGGCCAGGCCGTCCCGCTAACCGCTTTTAGCGGAGTTCCGCCAAAGGCGGAATTTGTCCACTCCGGCACCCCTCCATAAGTAATTTGTAATTTTTATTTTTTAATTTTTATTTGCGATTTGCAATTTTAAATTTGCATTTCTCTTAGAGCCTTTATTCTCTCTTCAATTGGCGGGTGAGTCATAAAAAGTTTAGCAAACCAACTTGTCTTTTGCTTTCCTCTAAAAGGATTGGCAATAAAAAGATGAGCGGTTGCAGAACTTGCTTTGCTCATTGGATGTGGGTCAGATGCAATTTTTTCCAAAGCTTTTGCCAAGCCTTCTGGATATCTTGTCAAAAGCGCACCGGAAGCATCTGCTAAAAACTCTCTTTTTCTTGAAATCGCCAGCCTTATTAAAGTTGCAGCAATCGGAGCTAAAATTATTGCGATCAAGCCCAACAAATAAAACAATTGATTTTCCTCTCTCTTTCTTCTCCCCCCTCCACTCCACCAGAGACTTCTTAGAAATATCTCGGAGGCAATAGAAATCATCCCTGCTAGTACCACAACCACGGTTTGAAGAAGCATATCTCTATTTTTAATATGCGAAAGTTCATGAGCTATCACTCCCTCAAGTTCTACTCTTTCGAGTTTTTCCAAAAGTCCTCTTGTTACTGCCACAACCGAATGTTCTGGGTCCCTACCAGTTGCAAATGCGTTTGGCTGAGCCTCTTCTATTATGTAAATTTTGGGCAAAGGCAGACCTGCTGTAATACATAAATTTTCAACAATCCGATAAAGTTCTGGATTGTCTTCCTTTTTAACAGGTCTTGCTCTTGTCATATAAAGAACAATTTTGTCTGAATACCAATATGATGTAATGCTTGTCAAAATAGCAAAAATAGCAGCGATCACTAAAATCTCCGGCTTTTCAAACACATAACTGAAAATCCAGCCGAGGCCGATTATAAACAGCAAGAAAATGGTTATCAGAAGATAAGTTTTTCTTACATTAGATTCTTTAAGAGTATAAAGAGTCGGCATAGCCTTTTAAAATCCTAAATTCTAATATCTAAATTCTAAACCCTGCCTGCCCTGCCCGTCCGGTAGGCGGGCGGCAGGCAGGAATTTCAAAATTCAAATTTCAAAATTAAATGTTTTGAATTTTGAATTTTTGTCATTTGGATTTGTTTAGAGTTTCGGATTTTGAATTTAGAATTTAACTTTTGGCACTTTCCTTTCTTCTGCCTCTTCAATTTCAAAGAGATCTAGTTTTTTGAAGCCAAAGAGCTTAGCAACTATATTGGAAGGAAAACTTTCAATCGCAATATTAAGATCTCTTACATTAGCATTATAAAACCTTCTTGCCGCCTGTATTTTATCTTCAGTATCTCTTAATTCTCTTTGGAGTTCTAAAAAGTTTTGGGAGGCTTTTAAATCGGGATAGTTTTCTGCTACTGCAAAGAGACTTTTTAAAGTTTGAGTTAGCATATTCTCTGCCTCACCTTTTTCTTTTGGTGTCTGTGCATTCATTGCTCTTGTTCTTGCCTCGGTTACTTTTTCTAATACCTCCCTTTCATGAGCAGCATATCCCTTAACTGTCTCAACTAAATTTGGAATCAGATTGTGTCTTCTTTTTAGTTGAACTTCAATATCTGACCATGCCTCTTTTGCTCTATTTTTAAGCCTTATAAGTTTATTGAAAATAAAAATGATCCAAATTAAAAGAAGTGCTAAAATTAAAATTATCCAAAGAAAATAGCTCATAAAGTTAATTTAATTCTATTCTCTATATTATATGTTAGACTTCCATTCAAAACAACCCCGCCTTTTGGCGGGGTTGTTTTGAATTAGTATTCCTCTCCTAATCCTGAAGGTGGCTTTTCTTTTTCTTTCTCTGGCAATTCAGAAACCACAGCTTCAGTGGTCAAAAGAGTAGATGCTGCTGAGGCTGCATTTTCCAGAGCTGATCTTACTACTTTTGTTGGGTCAATAATACCTCTTTTAAATAGATCTTCAAACTCAAGGGTTAGAGCGTTGAAACCAAATCCAATCTCTTTTGACTCTTTTACCTTTGCAACAACAATCCCTGCATCAACCCCAGCATTTTGGGCAATTTGTCTAATTGGTGCCTCCATTGCTTTTTTAAGAATTTCAACACCGGTATTTATATCTTTTTCTAAATCACCCTTCTCCTTTATTTTGATTTCCTCCAAGGCTTCAGAAGCTCTTAAAAGAGCAACTCCACCTCCGGGCACAATTCCCTCCTCAATGGCTGCTTTTGTTGCTGCTAAAGCATCTTCTGCTTTATGTTGCCTTGCTTTTTGTTCTACCTCTGTTGGGGCGCCAACTTTTATAACCGCTACCCCACCTGATAATTTCCCTAATCTCTCTTCTAATTTTTCTTTATCAAACTCGGACTCTGTCTCTTTAATTTGATTTCTAATTTGCTGAATCCTTGCCTCAATATCTTCTTTCTTGCCTTTGCCTTCTATAATTGTTGTATTGTCTTTTGTGGAGATAACTTTCCTTGCTCTGCCTAAATCCTCTAATTGAACACTCTCTAACTTCATTCCTGTTTCTTCAGAGATTACCTTTCCCCCTGTAACCACTGCAATATCCTGAAGTATTTCTTTTTTCCTATCGCCAAATCCAGGCGCTTTTACTGCTAAACAATTCAACACCCCTCGTAATTTGTTTACAACTAATGTTGCCAAAGCATCACCTTCAATTTCATCAGCAATAATAACTAGATCTTTCTTGCCGGTATTGGCAACTTTTTCCAGCACCGGCAGAATATCTTGAAGAGAGGAAATTTTTCGATCAGTTATCAAAATATATGGATCCTCCACTTCTGCTCTCATATGTTCTGTATCGGTCACCATATACGGGGAGACATAACCTCTGTCAAATTGCAATCCTTTTACAATCTCTTTCTCAAGCCCAAATTTTTTGGATTCCTCAACTGTCACTACTCCATCTTTTCCAATTTCATCAATGACCTCAGCTATTAAATTTCCCAATTCTGAATCCTCAGCAGAAATGGTAGCTACCTTTACTATTTCATCTTTACCCGCCACTGGCTTAGAAATGCTTTTTAGATATTCCACTGCTTTTTTGGTAGCCATTTCAATTCCTCTCTTTAAGGCTAAAGGATTAGCACCCGCAGCTACATTTTTTAAACCTTCGCTAATAATTGCCTGAGCCAAAACTGTAGCAGTAGTTGTTCCATCTCCTGCAATGTCATTGGTTTTTGAAGCTACTTCCTTTACAATCTCGGCTCCCAGATTCTCAATTTTATCCTCAAGCTCAATCTCTTTGGCAATTGTTACTCCATCGTTGGTGATAGTTGGAGCACCAAACCCTCTGTCTAAAACAACATTTCTACCTCTTGGCCCTAAGGTCACCTTTACTGCATTTGCAAGTTTATCAACACCTGATTTAAGCTTTTTTCTGGCTATTTCTGAGTAATGAATTTCCTTGGCCATAAGATTAAACGGAGCTTGGTTTTTGACTCCCTTGCTCCGTAAGTTAATTCTTTACTTTTCAATAATGGCTAAAATATCTTCTTCTTTAGCAATTAGATATTTCTTATCATCTATTTCAATTTCTGTGGGGCCATATTTTGTAAAGATAACTCTATCTCCGACCTTTACATCTGGAGGGATAATTTTACCAGAAGAGGTTTTCCTGCCGGGTCCCACAGCAATTACTTTACCCTCCTGTGGTTTTTCCTTTTCTGCGCTCTCTGGTAATAAAATACCGCTTTTTGTTTTTTCACCCTCCTCAATAGGTTCAATTAAAATATGGTCAGCTAATGGTTTAATCTTCATATGCCAATTTTTTAAGAAAATTTTAAAGTAGGGGGTTTAGCAGTCTCGACCTTTAATTGCTAATTTTCTATATCTATTTATTATCTTGAGTTTTTTATTTTGTCAAGAGAAAATGCAAACCTTTCTCTTGTCAATTGACCAATTCTTTTTTCTTTGTTAAAATAATTTTAATCCAATGAGAAAATTGTTATTATATATTCTTTTGGGTATTTTAAGTTTGTATCTAATAGCTAAATTTATCCCGGGTATTGTATTTGTTGGGCCAGTAAAGATTTTTTTGTTAGCAGGCACATTGTTAGGAATTTTAAATTATCTTGTTAAGCCAATTCTATTATTCTTTCTTTTTCCCTTTAATCTCTTGACTTTTGGGTTAATTGGATTAGTAATAAATATTGGTTTTATGTTTTTGGTTCTCTGCTATTTTTTTGCATCCAACTTTCAGGTAAGTGGTCTTTGGCCCCTTATTTTAGCAACCATTTTGACTTCTTTCATCTATACTCTTTTTCTTTATCTGACTAAAACTCTTAAACATGAATAAATTCTTAATAGGTGCTCAAATCATAGTTTCGTCTCTTTTAATAGTTGGTGTCCTGTTACAGCAAAGAGGGGCGGCTTTGGGTTCTGCGTTTGGGTTTGAAGGAAGTTTTTATGGAAAGACGCGGGGGCTACAGAAAAAAATTTTTCTTTCTACAGTTATCTTAGGAGGTCTTTTTGTTATTCTGTCATTATTAAACCTCTTGCTATAATTTGAGGCATCCGTTCAAACAAAAATACAAGCGAAATTTAAAATTGGGGCTACAAACTATTTTAGGCCGGCTTTCTGGTTTGGAGAAAAAAGAACGTCTTGTATTTGGTATATTTTTCTTTTTGTTTGTTATATCTATTATTTTATTTGTCATTGACTTTTATTTTAAAAATACCTCCATTGTGCCAGCCTTCGGTGGAATATTAAAAGAAGGAGTTGTGGGTCAGCCCCGGTTTATTAACCCAATTTATGCAGACAGCAACGATGTAGATAAAGATTTGGTCAACCTTATATTCTCAGGTTTAATGAAGTATGGCAAAGACGGCAAGATAGAAGAAGATATTGCTAGTAGTTATGAGATTAAAGAAGGAGGAAGGGTTTACATAGTCAATTTAAAAAAATCAGTGTTTTTTCATGACGGCAAGAAACTAACTGCAGATGATGTTATTTTTACAGTTAAAACAATCCAAAATCCAGATTTTAAAAGCCCTCTTCTTGCCAAATGGCTTGGGGTGGAAGTAGAAAAGCTTTCTGATTATCAGATTAAATTCACCTTAAAAAATCCTTACCCAAGTTTTTTAGAGAACCTAACCTTAAAAATTCTTCCCGCTCACGTTTGGGAAAATATATCGTTTCAGAATTTTCCTCTCTCACCTTATAATTTTGAACCAATTGGCTCTGGCCCATATAGATTTAAATCTTTAGTAAGAAACCCAGATGGTTCTATAAAGTCAATTTTTTTGGAGCGAAACAAAAACTATTACCAAAAACCTCCGCACATCAGTCAAATTGAATTCTTTTTCTTTCAAACAGAGGAAGATTTATTTAAAGCGGCAAGGGCCGGGTTAATAGATTCCTTCTCCCCTATTTCTTTTAGTAATTTAAATTTTGATTCGTTTTATAAAAAATACTCTTTTTCGCTCCCCAGATACTTTGCTCTTTTTTTCAATCCTAACAATTATGAGTTTTTTGCTCAAAAAAATATAAGAGAGGCTCTTAATTTAATTATCAACAAAGACAAGGTTATCCAAGATGTGCTTGCTGGAAACGGAACTCCTATAAGTTCTCCCTTCCTTCCTTCGATCTTTCATTTTACCTCACCCAAACAAGAAAGCTTTAACCCGGAAAAAGCTCAAGAGCTTCTTGAAAAAGCAGGGTTTAAAAAACAAAATGATAGATGGCAAAAAGTTGAAGAGGCTCAAAAAATGCATTTTACAAAAACGCTTGTCTATGGCTCCAAAGGAAAAGAAGTTGAAAATCTTCAGAAGTGTCTTGCTAAGCTTGAGGATGTCTATCCTGAGGGTAAAGTGACAGGTTATTTTGGAAAGAAAACAAAAGAGGCGGTGATAAGGTTTCAGGAAAAGTATAAAGAGGATATTTTAAAACCAGCGGGGCTCAAAAAAGGCAACGGAAGAGTAGGCCCTGCAACACGCGCAAAGTTAAATGAGGTCTGTATTATTAAGCCAGAAGAAATTATTCCCTTTAAAATAGTAATCACAACAGCAGACAACCCGCTTTTAACTTCACTGGCAGAGGAAATAAAGAACCAATTGACTTCTTTTGGTATAGAAACAGAGATACAAGTCTATGAGATTACTAAGATAAAGCAAGAAATTATCAAGGAGAGAAATTATCAAGTGTTATTGTTTGGGCAGGTTCTAGGAATTATTCCCGATCCATTTCCATTTTGGCACTCCTCTCAACGAAAATATCCCGGGCTTAATCTAGTAGATTATCAAAATAAAAACTTGGATAAAATTCTTGAGGAATTAAGAGAAACTATGGAGGAAGAGCAAAGAAAAAAATTATTAGAAAAAGCTCAAGAGATTTTACTCTCTGATTTGCCTGCCATTTTTATTTGCAATCCAAATTATCTCTATTTTGTCTCAGAGAAAGTAAAGGGTATTGAAGGAGAGCTTATTCCAAACCCATCGGAACGCTTCTCTCAAATCCAAAATTGGTATATTGCCACAAGAAGGTCCTTTAGAAAAGAAAGGTAATTTTGAAAAGAAAGGCAAAAGTTGTCAAAGAAGAACATTCACGTTGTACGTTATACGGCATCGAGACCCGTATCGTTAATCGTAAGACGTACAACGATGCCCTTTGGTATCGATACCGTACAACGACTAACAACAAACATTAAACTACTTATTACATGAAAGAAATAATCTTAAATTTTCCAAAACAATTTAAAGTGGGTCTTGAAAGAACTCCAAAATTAACCATCAAAAAACCTATCAGAGGGCTGTGCATCTGTGGTATGGGCGGAAGTGCCCTACCCGGAAGCATTTTATATTCTTGGATCAACATAAAAAAGATTGATCTACCCGTAATAGTCAATCGTGACTACTCCCTACCCCATAGAATAAAGAAGGGGTGGCTGGTAGTGTGCATTTCTTATTCGGGTAACACAGAAGAAAC
>CAZTTZ010000016.1:0-8279 GCA_964616065.1 uncultured Candidatus Saccharibacteria bacterium
ATGGAAGATTTTTTCTCTCAAATATCACAAGAAATTATCACTCAGGAGGATCTTTTGTCATTTTTGGATGATATAAACACAACAAAAAAGGCAATTTTTCAAGATCCTTCAAAGCCTCTTCTTCAAAAGATTCAAAATAAAACTTCAAGAGGGTTTCAAGAAATATTAAAACAACTTCTTGCCACTCCCCTATTTCGAGGCAAGAGGAAACAAATAGAATTTTTAGACGAATTAAGAAATTATTTACTTTCTTTACCAAAAATAAAGCTCACTCTCGCCTTTCAACCTAACAAAGAATTTCTGAAACAAATATCTGAGTGGTTGCAAAAAGAAGTTGGGCAAAAAATAGTTTTAAATATTTTTGTAAATCCTCATATTGTTGGTGGGGCAATTATTGAATACAAAGGAAAATATTTGAATTTTTCACTCATTAGAGAAATTCAGCAGTTTTTAAAAAGCAATGAATGATGAGTTTAAATATTATTTAAAAAAGACAAAGGAAATTGGAAGAATTTCTTCCTTTGCTGAATCTATTGCTTGGGTATCTGGCCTGCCCTCTTTGCAACTGAATGAAATGATAATCTGCGAAGGTGGGCAAAGGGGTATAGTTTTTGGTTTAGATAAAAATTTTGCAGAAGTTTTGATGTTAGATACAAAAGGAGTGAAAGCAAATTTTTCTGTTACAAGAACCGGGCATCCATTAAAAATTGAAGTTTCGCAAGATATTTTAGGAAGAATTATTAATCCATTAGGTTGGCCTATTGATGGTTTGGGCCCAATTGTTGGCGAAAAGACGTTTTTAGAAATTGAAAATCCTGCTCCGGATATCATTCAACGAGCAAGAGTTAAAAGACATTTAGAAACAGGGGTTTTAGAAGTCGATCTGCTAATTCCTATTGGATATGGACAAAGAGAATTGATAATTGGCGACAATAAAACAGGTAAAACCACGTTCCTTTTACAAACTATTGCCAGACAGGCAGAAAGAGGAACTATTTGTATTTATGTTGCAATAGGAAAACGGTTATTAGATTTAAAAATGGTGGAGAATTATCTTAAAATGTACAGTTATTTTGAAAATGTAATTATTGTCGCTTCAACTGCCGGAACTCCGAGTTCTCTTATATTTCTTACCCCCTACTCTGCGATGAGCATTGCTGAATTTTTTAGAGATCAAGGAAACGATGTCCTTATTGTTTTTGATGATTTAACTTATCATGCAAAAATTTATCGCGAAATTTCTTTACTTTTAAAACGTTTTCCCGGACGAAGTTCTTACCCTGGAGATATTTTTCATATTCATGCAAAACTATTAGAAAGAGCCGGGAATATAAAATATGACCATAACAAGGAAGTGAGCATAACTGCTCTGCCAGTTGCGGATACTTTAGAAAATGATATCTCTGGATATATTCAAACAAATTTAATGGCCATAACTGATGGGCACATCTTTTTCGATATCGAAGAATTTAGAAAAGGAGCAAGGCCTGCTATTAATATTTTCCTTTCTGTGTCCAGAGTAGGAAATCAGACGCTTTCCCCGCTTGAGAGAGAAGTTTCTCGGTTAATTAAACAAAAATTAGTTGAATATCGAAGAGTTTTGGATATTGCCAAGTTCGGTGTGGAACTCCCAAAAGAAACCTTAGAAGTGTATGATTTTGGCAAAAAATTAGAAATATTATTTTTTCAAGAACCTCATGATGTTTATAAAAAAGAGCTTCAACTTTTTCTTATAGGGCTGCTCTTCAATAATTTTTGGAAAGAAAAAAGTCCGCAAACTATGAGAAATGAGATTATTAAAATCAGCGAAATATTCGAAAACACTATTTTTCCAGAAATTAAAGATAAAATTTATCAGATTAACACTGTAAAAGATCTTATAAATTTAACCGGTGAATTAATCCCCAAGATGAATTTATGGCTAGTTTAAGAGAGTTAGAAAATGACCTGGAAATTATCAAGTCGATCAAAGACCTTGCTACTTCCTATCAAGAAATAGCCACTTTAGAAATGAACAGAATCAAAGAAACTGTTTTGAAAACAAGAAAATTTCTAGATGGAGTGGCTCAAGTTTATAATCATGCGAAATCTGCCTATATTTCACAGTTTAGAATTAAAAGTGAACAAGAAAAAGAAATTTTATTAAAACAATTTCCGTTTATTAAAAGAAATGGGAAAAAAATACTTGTATTTTTGTCTGCAAACGAGAGGTTCTATGGTGGTTTAATTTTAATTATTTTTAATGAAGTTTTAAAAGACTTAAAAAAAGGCTATGATTTAGCAGTAGTTGGCGAAATTGGAAAACGCCTAATCCAGCGAGCCAATATTTCTAATAAAACCTTTTTTTTCTATTTAGATGATGACCACCCAACAGAGCATCAAATTAGAACCATTTTCCAAACAATTAGTCAATATGAAAAAATTGTGGTTTATCATGGGGAATTTGAAACAGTCACCCTACAGAAACCTTCAAAAACTGATATTTCGGGAGGGATTGTTTTAGGAGAAGCACCAGAAGAAGTTAGACAATATTTATTTGAACCATCTCCTGAAGCAATAATGGAATTTTTTGAAAAAGAAATAATCAATAGCCTGTTTCATCAAAGTATTTTTGAACATCAACTTGCAAAATTTGCCTCCAGAGTAATAACAATGTATCAGGCAAAAGAAAATGCAAAAACATTGACAAGAAAACTAAATCAAAAATTCAAAAATATAAAACGGGAAATTGAGAACAAAAAGCAATTAAATACAATTTCTAGTTTCCGACTTTGGAAAGAAATATGACAAAATATGGAAAGATTTTATCAATAAAAGGAGATATCGTTGAAGTAGAGTTTTTTGAAATGGATCTTTTTCCTAAAGAAATTTTAATTTTGAAAGAGGACCCCTCTTTTATGTTAGAGGTGCATTCAGCAAAAAAAGAAAATGTCTTTATTTGTATTTCACTTGGGCCTTCTAAAAACCTTAAACGATATATGCAGGTTGAACGTACCAAAAGAACTTTAGAGATTCCTGTAGGAAAAGAGCTACTGGGAAGGGTTATGGATGTTTTTGGCAATCCTCTAGATGGAAAAAGTAAAATTGATGTAAAACATAAAAGGTCAGTTTATTCTTCTCCCCCATTGTATTATAATACACCTCCATTAAATAAAATCTTTGAGACAGGAATTAAGGTTATTGATTTCTTTACTCCTCTTTTAAAAGGGGGGAATTTAGGTCTATTTGGAGGCGCGGGTGTGGGAAAAACTGTTCTTTTAACTGAACTTATGCATAATGTTGCTTTTCAAAAAAAAGGTTATTCCATTTTTGCAGGAGTCGGTGAAAGGATAAGAGAGGCCCAAGAACTTTATGAGGTTCTTAAAAAAACCAATGTTTTGCCATCGGTAGCCTTAATTTTTGGGCAAATGAATGAACCTGCCTTTGTAAGATTCAAGACGGCCTTTGCCGGAGTAGCCTTGGCTGAATATTTCCGTGATATAGAAAAAACAGATGTTTTATTTTTCATTGATAACATTTATCGATTTGTACAAGCAGGAAATGAACTTTCTGTATTGTTTTCCTCTATTCCATCGGAAGAAGGATATCAGCCAACTCTTGCAAGCGAAATCTCTGCTCTTGAGGAAAGATTAGCCTCTACCACAAATGGTAACATTACAAGCATTCAGGCCGTTTATGTCCCAGCAGATGATTTCACAGATGCAGGAGTTCAGGCAATCATGCCTTATTTTGATTCAATAGTTATTTTATCAAGAGAGGTATATCAAGAAGGAAGATATCCGGCAGTTGATGTATTAGCCTCTTCATCATCAGCAATCAATCCTTCTATTGTAGGAAGAGTTCATTATGAAACTCTAATGGAGGCAAAGAAAATTTTAGAAAGATATAATTATCTCCAAAAAATTATCGCCTTAATTGGGGAAACAGAATTATCTGAGGAAGATAGAGTAATTTTTCATAGGGCAAGAAAAATTTTGAACTTCATGACTCAAAACCTTTTTGTAGTTGAAGACCAAACTGGAACTCCTGGACAATATGTTGCAAGAGAAGAAACGATAAGAGGAGTAAAAGAAATTTTACAAGGCAATTTAGACCACCTTCCGGACGAAAGTTTACTCTTTATAGGTTCTTTAAATGATCTTCATGCCAGAAACCCTTGAAGTAGAAATATTCTACTCACCCTCGCAAAAAAAGAAAGGCTTTCAAGGAAAAGCCTTAAGCGTCTCTTCAAAAAATAAATTAGGCAAATTTGATATCTTGCCTTATCATGCGAACTTTATTACTTTGATCTTTGGTTTTTTAACCGTGCAAACTTTAAATAATAAGAAAATCGAGTTTCGCTTTAAAAGAGGGGTTTTGGAGGTTTATGAAAATAATGTAAAAGCGTTTTTAGAAGTATAAATTACTTTTGTAATTCCATTGGTGTTTCTTGAATTGGAGGTATGGCGGGCAAAATTCCTTCCAAAGCAGGCTTTCCTTGATTTAAATTGTCTAAAATCTTTTTTACATCTTTATTATCTGGGTTAAGTTGAAGGACCATTTCGAATTGTTCTTTCGCTTTATCTATCTTTTTCAATTTATCATAGACGAGTCCTAACATATATCTTGCATTGGAATAGTTTGAATTAATCTCCACTGCTTTTTTAAAAGCTTTTTCTGCATTCTCTAGATCTTGTTTTCTCCAATATAAAACGCCGAGTTGAAATACTATACCTGCATCTTTAGGAGTAATTTTTATTGTTTCCTCTAATTTGCCAATTGCTTCATCAATTTTTCCTTGTTGATCATAAACAACTGCTAAAAGGTAATGAGCTGGCGCATAATCAGGCTTTAAAGAAATGGCTTTCTCTAAATTTTGCTTTGCATATCTTAGGGCATCTTCTCTCGCTTTTTTCTCTCCTTTGTTTGCAAAATCTTGAGCCATTAAAATATATACTCTTGCCATCTCTCCAAGCGCAAAAGGAGATGCTGGTTCAAGCTGAATGGCTTTCTTGTAAGACTCTAAAGCAAGCTCTCCTGCCCCCTGAAGACCGATTAAATTTCTATAGAAAAAGCCTCTTACATTCCAATTGGCTACATTTTTTGGATTAATTTTAATTGTTCTATTTAACGCCTTTATTCCTTTTGAAATACTCTCCATAACAATTCTTTGTTTTGCCTCAAGAGTTAAATTTTGGTCCAACGAGACGGAATTAGCATAAGCTAAATGTATTTGAGCCAAATCTCTCCAGTACTGATCTATAAATGGATTAAGTTGGGTTGACTTTTGAATTTTTTGAATTGCAACATTAAAATTTCTCCTTAAAGAAAATTCCTGCATTCCTTTGGTATAAAAAATGTTGGCGATATATCCTTTGCAAGCGAAAAAGGTAATACACGAGCTTACCACAAAAACTGCAATGAAAATTGCCGCAGCAATAAAATTAAATGAAAAATTTCGCACTCCGGAGGATTCTTTTTTAACAGATAAACTCTCAGTGGTTAAGATCAGTCCAATAAAAGTAAACATTAAAAAATGCATAGAAAAATTTATTGGATATAAAAGATAAGCTAAAATCAATATTACAAAAGAAGGGAGCATACCTAGTAATAGAAGCCTTTGGTTTTCGTTGTTTGCTCTTAAAAATTTTCTTAGTCCTAAAATTAAAACGGCACCCCATAAGGCCAATAGTCCAATTGTTCCTAAAACACCTTGAGTAATTATTAAATCAAAAAAGGTTGAATAACCAGAAGGAAATCGGGTGCCCCAAAAGATTGTTTGATTTAAAAGAGGGGATCTATATTTTGAGTAGTTAAAAATAAATGTTCCCGGCCCTGTGCCCAAAAGAATATTTTTTATGCCTTCACTGAAAGTTCCTTTTAGAATTTCATATTCTGAATTCAAAGTTAAAGTAACCTCTGGAGGAGAAATAGGAAACAAAGGAATAGGCACTCTAAAGAAGATAAAAAAGAGGGAAAGAAACAAACAAAAGGCGCTGAAGCCAACTAAAGCCGGTTTTTTTTCTTGGTTTTTTCTTAAAACCAAAAGCAAAAGAAGTGTTAAACTTCCCAAGAAAAGTGCTATCCATGCAGTCTGAAAATTAATAGAAAGAAGGAGGAAGAAAAAAAAGAAGGCGCTTAATCTAAAAAATATCTTCTTTCTTTTATCTCTTCCTAAGAAAGATACACAAAAAACCAATAGCAAGAGAGAGGCAAAAAATAAAGAGGAGGCATTTGGATTGCCCAGGAAGGTGAAAGAAGGGGTTTTTGTGAAGTTAAAAGGGAAGATAAAAATATTGTAAATTTGTAATAAAGTAAAAACGCCAGCCAAAAAAGAAGAGAGGGTTAAAAGAAAAATTAAGGTTAATATTTCTCTTTCTGTTGAACAAGTATTATAAATAAGAAAAACAAACGCTACAAAGACAAGTAAAGAGAGGAAGTTTTCTGAAACGCCCAGAGGCCAACCGAAAAATGACCCGTATTTCCAAATAGAAAAAATACAACTTAAAAGTGAAAAAAGCAGCAAAGCCCCTAAGATAATATAAAGGATTTTATGAACTCGTATCTGGGTTTTTTTCTCAATAAGTTGATAAAGTGTCCAACTTATTAGGCTTAAAAAAACAAAAATTAACAATAAAATTTGTTTTGGATATTCTAAGGCATCTTGAGATAATGGCAGAAAGAAAAGCGGCGTTAAAAAGACCGCCAGATACAGAGTATACTTTTGAATTTTTGTAAAAAATTTCATAGGTTTATTGTTCTTATTTATATTTTCTTAATAAATGAGTTTTTTGTCAATAATAAAGATTGTTTACTGTAAAGAACGAAGTTTAATACTCTCTAAAAACCCTATAGCAATATATGAAACAATCAAGGAAGAACCTCCATAACTAACAAAGGGTAAAGGAAGGCCAATTATCGGCAAAAAGCCGACATTTGAGCCGATATTAATAAGAAGCTGAAAAAAGAACCAAAATCCAACACCGGTTGCAAAAAGTCTCGCAAAATTATCCTTCGCTTGAAATGAAACTTTCAAAATTCGCCCCAAAAGCAGAATATAAAGAAGTAATAACATAAAAAGGGTAATAAATCCAAATTCTTCGCCAATGGCTGCAAAAATAAAATCTGTATGGGGTTCGGGCAAAAACCCATGTTGAATTTGCGAACCTTTCCCAAACCCCTTTCCGAACAATCCTCCGTTTCCGAGAGCGATTTTTGCTTGTCTCTGGCTCCATCCCGTTTCCAGCGGCTTGAATTCAGGAAATAGAAAACTAATTATCCGCTCTTTTTGATATTCTTTTAGAATGAAGTGCCAAGCAAAAACGCAAAGCAGTATTCCAATAAGGCAGAGAATAAGAAAATGTTTTATTCGAATGCCTGAAGTTATTAAAATGCCAAGCCATATAAGAATAAAAATTAAAACCGATCCTAAATCTGGCTGAAGATATACTAACATTACCGGAAAAAAGAGGTAAATTCCTGAAAAAACAATATGATAAAATCGGTACATCTCTACATGTCTCTGGGAAAAATATTTCGCAAACAAAATAATCAAAATTAGTTTTGTAAACTCTGTTGGGTCCAAAGAAAAAGGACCAATTTTGTACCAACTTCTTACTCCCCTAATTTGAGGAGCGAAAATAAAAATTCCTGCCAAAGAAATTAGGCAGGCAATGTAAAGGAATAAAACAAGATAAGAGTTATCTCTAAACGCTCGATAGTCAAAAAATGTAAACAGAAACATCAATATAATTCCAAGAACGGTAAATAATGTCTGTCTTTCGAAAAAGGAAAAAGAATTTCCGGCCCGGTGCTGACTATATAAGGATAGCAATCCGATGCCATTTATAAGAAGAACAAATAAAATAAGAAACCAATCCAATTTTTTTATTTTTTGAAATAAAAAAGTTCTCCACATAATCTACCGACACCGTCTCAGAGTAAATTAATATATTGGCTATCTACATTGAAGCTTCTAATCCTCGTTTTGTGCTCGAGGGCTGATAAGTACCAATTGATTTTATGCAATAATACATTGCCCCACAAGTAGAGGAAGCATTGATTGAAACTTCATATTCAATACTACCCAAAGATCCGTTAAACCTATCTCCCGGATTTAGTTCTGCTCCTTCTTTATAAATTTTATAGAATATCTCCTCAAGCCCCGTATCAGCCCCTGAGAAAGCCAAAGCAGAATCCCCCAAGGTTTTTATTGTTTGAATCTGTAAAACCAAAACAGTGCTTACGCTTAAAACTACTAAACTACTGATAGATAAAATAACTAAAGCAAAATAAAGAGT
>CAZTTZ010000017.1:0-1584 GCA_964616065.1 uncultured Candidatus Saccharibacteria bacterium
GGGTGGAAGAGAAACTCTTATTGGAGCAGATTGGGATACCTTCTCCGGCACAAGCCGATAGGTTTCTTCATATTCAATTTTTACTGACGGTTTAAAATAGAAAAAGTAAAAAATAATCCCGCCTAAAAAAAGAAGGAAAATGAAAGTAAAAATAAAAAAGAGTGCTCTTCTTTTTTTAAGGTAAGCCATAGAGACAGTTAATTAACATTATGTTATTGTAACAAAAAATTTTTTCTGCAACAATTAGTGTAAATACTTTGCCTTGTTTTTGTTGTGTTCAGAAAGAGTTTTGCTGAAAATGGTTTTTCCTTCTGGAGTTGAGAGATAATACCAATAATTTGATTGTTTAGAATAAATAGCTGCCAAAATGCTTTCCATGCCAGGGTTTGAAATTGGTCCCAAAGGCAACCCTAAATATTTATAAGTATTATAAGGTGAATCAATTTGTAATTCCTCAAAAGTTATCTTAGTGGTTCTTCTTCCTGTAATATAAGTAATTGTTGCATCTACCTGAAGCGGAATTCCTGCTTTTAATCTCTTCCATAAAATTCCAGCAACGATTTCTTTGTCTTCTTTTGTTTTAACTTCTTTTTCTAACAGCGAGGCCATGGTGACAATCTCAAAAACTGTTTTTTTCTGTTTTTTTATTTCCTCTTGCAAATCTGGGGTAAGTTTTTTTGAGAAATTTTCTAAAAACATCTTTACAATTTCCTGGCAAGTTGCAGTTTTTTTCACAAAATAAGTATCAGGAAAAAGATATCCTTCAAGACTAACATTTTTGGGTTTGTCTTTTAAAAAAGGAAATTTGTTAGAAAAATCCTGGGCTTGAGGAAGATTTTTCTCTTTTGAATAATCAACCCCTTGCCAACCTACAATCTCAAAAAACTCTTCTTTTTGACAGAGACCTTTCTCTTCTAAATATTGGGCTATCTCTTTTAAATTCCAACCTTCGGGTATAGTAATTTTAACTATGGGAGTTTTGCCTTTGCTTAAAATATCCAAAATTTCCTGAAGAGTCATTGAAGGAGAAAGAATATATTTACCGGCCTTAAGCTGTCTTTCCTTTCCCTTGAAAATAGTGATACATAAAAACAGATATTTATTTTTAATCAAACCTGCCTCCTCTAAACGCTTTGCAATCTCAAAAATACTCTCCCCTTTTTTAACCTCAAATACTTTTTCAGTTTGCTCTCTTGAGACTGGTAAAGAAAAATAAAAAAGCGAGGTTGCTCCAAAAATAAAAAGGGAGATAATTAAAATGGCTATTATTTCAATTTTTTTCATTTTCTTAGCTTTTTATTTTTCTATCAAAGGCACAAAAACAAATCCTGGAAATTCTTGTGACAAAAATTCATCTTCTTTTACTTTCTCAAATACCCAGATTGATGTTCCAATGGGCGTCACTATTTTACCTCCTATTTTAAGTTGTCTTTTCCAGGCTTCAGGCAATTCTTTTGCCGAGGCAGAACATAGAATCTTATCATAAGGAGCTTCTTTTAAATATCCCTTTGAGCCATCGGCGCAGATAAACTGAACTATTCCTTTCTCAATATAGTTATATTTTGCCACATTTTTCTCGCCAAA
>CAZTTZ010000017.1:1684-7950 GCA_964616065.1 uncultured Candidatus Saccharibacteria bacterium
AATCTTCCGGTACAAAATCTTCTCTTTTAATTTTTAAAAATGCCTCGATTATTCCTGAAGTTTTAAGATACCCTGCATCTATGAGATTTTTTACTAATTTTGAATTTTGATCTGTCATTTTACATTTGCATAATACAAATTCAAAATTAAATATAAATTTTTGGCTTTATTCATTTTTGGATTTTGAATTGTAATTTTGCATTTTGAGATTTGAATTTTGAAGTTTTTATCATTCGTATCTCCTTAAAGCATCGGCAGGTTTTAATTTTGCAGCAGAGCGGGCTGGTAAATATCCGGCTAAACATCCTACAAGAAAAGAAAAAATAACTCCAAAAACAATTAAACCTGGTGAGAGCGAAGCTTTTAAATAAAAAAGTGGATGAAAATGAAAATATGCTTCTATTATCTTAGCAAAAACAACCCCTAAGATTGTCCCACCAATACCTCCTATAAACCCAATTATTCCGGCTTCTAACAAAAAGATCTCGCTAATAGTTGAATTGGTAGCTCCCACTGCTTTCATAATACCTATTTCTCGTATTCTCTCTCTTACCGAGGTAAACATTGTATTCATAATTCCTATCCCCCCAACAATAATTGCAATTGAGGCAAAAGCAAAAATAGCAATCTGTAAAGTGCCCAAAATATTGCCGGCGATTTCTCCCATTTTTTCAGAGGTCAAAACCATTACTTTACTTTTTTCCTCTCCCCGCTGTCTCTTTCTTATTTTTTCTAAGTTTTCTTTTATTTTTTGAGCTACTTTTTGGGTATTAAAACCTTCTTTTGTTTTAACCATTACTGCATTTGCTTCTGTTTTGTAAACACCGGTTATTTCTTTAAATAAATTAGTATCTAAATAAATGGATGAATCATCCGTTTTACTTCCTAAAGAATGCAAAATGCCTACAATTTTTATTCTTTTGCCATTAATTAATGCCTCTTCTCCTGGCACAATTTTTCTCTTAAAAAAATCTTTTTCTAATTGGCTTCCAACAATAATTTCTCTCTTTTGAGGAGTCGGCCACTTGCCTTCTTTTAAATCCCATCCTTGATATCCTTTAAGTAATTCCAGGCTAGTTTGAATAGGTAGTCCCACCATAAACACTTGTTTTGCTTCTCCTTTATACCTCATTAAACCTGTCTTATAAGACATAGGAACAATTTCTTCCACTCCTTGTGTTTTTTTGATTGTTAAAATATCTTCCTCTTCTAAGATAGTTTGAGCCAAAAAACTCATAAAAAAATTAGACTCTTCCCCTGGCATTACAAAAATTATATCTTTACCTAAAGATTTTAATTGCCCTTGAACAGTCTCTTTTATTCCCTGACTTAAAGAAAGGAGAGTAATAATTAAGAAAACTCCTATTACGATACCTAAAGTTGTAAGCCAACTTCTTAACCTTCTTGTTCTTAAATTTTTGATTGCAATGTTAAGTAAACTAAAAAATTTCATAACTTATTCTATAAATTGTTTCCTTGCTAGATGATCACTTATTATTTTTCCATCTTTTATTAAAATCTGTTGATCTCCATAAGAAGCGATATAGGAATCGTGAGTTACGACAACGATTGTTCTTTTTCCCTCCCGATGTAGTTTTTTAAAAATTTCCATTATCATCTTGCCGGTTTTTGAATCTAAATTACCTGTTGGCTCATCTGCCAAAATAATCTCGGGATTATTTGCTAAGGCTCTTGCTATAGCAACTCTTTGCTGCTCTCCTCCCGATAATTGTGAAGGTTTTCTTTGGGCTTTATCTTGTAACTCCACCATTAAAAGTAATTTTTCCGCCCTTTCTTTGGCCTCTGATTCATTTTTTCCCTGAAAGATCATTGGAAGCATAACATTTTCCAACGCATTTAAATGTTGAATTAAGTTAAATTGCTGAAAAACAAACCCTATTTTCTTTCCTCTTATTGTGGCTAACTCATTTAAAGAAAAATCAGATGCTTTCCTACCCTCAATGAACACCTCTCCTTTATCTGGGAAATCCAAAAGCCCCATAATATTCAAAAGTGTGGATTTTCCGGAACCAGAAGGTCCTACAATACTCATAAAAGAGCCTGGAAATATCTCCAGGCTAATTCCTTGTAAGGCTCTCGTTCCTATTTCTCCTGTGTAATAAGTTTTCCAAACATTTTCCAATTTTATAAGCGGAATCTCCATAATTTTATTAATCTGGTATTATCACTTCTTCTCCTTCATTTAACCCCTCAATCACCTCTACCATATCATTTGATCCTGTCATACCAATTTTTATTTCCTTCTTTTCTGTTCCCTGATCTTTTTTTATCAAAACAAAATAATGCCCGTTTTCTTCAATTAGCGCCTCATTTGGAACCGCTAATACATTTTCTTTTTTGTCTAAAATAATAGACACATCGGCACTCATACCCGGTTTAATATGGAAATCTGGCGCACTAAAACTTATTTTTATTGGATAATAAACCACCTCATTTATTAAAATTTCTTTTGGGCTAATAAAATAAACTTCTCCATTAATTGTTTGTTCAGGTTGTGCAACCAATTGAATCTCTACTTTATCACCTAAAGAAATTTTCGAGATATCCTCCTCATAAATATTAACCTCAACATAAAAAGGATTGTCGGGTAATAAAACTATTATTGGCTCAAATGGCTGGACACTTTCCCCTGCTTGTTTTCTTATAGCAACCACAATAGCATCAACTGGAGCCTTGATTTTTGTGTTCTCAATTTTTGTCTTCAGAAGTTCTATTTGTTTTTTGGCTTTTTCAATTTGCGCCTGATAATATCTCACATCTTCTTCTCTGGGTGGTGATTTTAGCTTGTTTAAAGCTTCTTTTGCTTGCTCTAATTGATAATACGCTGAATTCTTTGCCTGCTCCGCCTTTAAAATATTCTGCTGATTAATTGATTTTTGCAATTCAATGCTTTCATAAGAAGATGAAATGTTACTTAAAACACTGTTGATGTATGAACGATGATTATCAAGCGTTGTTTTGTCTGTGGCGGAAATTAAATTCTGATATGCTGGTTCCTCTGTTGCGTCTTTAACAATGGCCAAACTATCTTGTACTTCTTCAAGTCTCTCTTTAAATATTGGTAGATAGACATCTATTTGCGAATTATCATTTTGCTGATTAATTTTATTTAAATAGTCTACCAATTCCTGATATATTTCCTCTATCTTTTGTTTTTTGTATTTAACCGTAAGACTCTCTTGATCGCCTCGATAGAAATAGTTTTTTTGGAGACTGGCAATAAAAATTGATACATTATTAATCTTCAAGAGAGCATCCTTGAGATAATTCAGTGCTGTCTGATAGTAACTGTCTAATTGGCTTTGGGCAGTTTCTTTAGCCTGCTCTAGTGCATTTGAAGCATCTTGATAAGCTATGTCTGCCTGAGCAACTTTTAATTCTTGAAGCTTAATATCCTCTTTGCTTGCACCTGCCAACAGTTTATCTAATTGAGATTGGAATAACTCTAAATCTGCCTCCGCTTGTTCTAATTGTAATAAAATTTCTTGATCATCTAATCGGGCAAGCAATTGATTTTTTTTTACCTTCTCGCCTTCTTTTGTAAGAATCTGATTTATTGTTCCCGAAAGTTTAAAAGACAACTCTATTTCGTCTCCTTGTTCAATTGTGCCTGTTTCAGAAATTGAATGGATAATATTTTCCCTTTTGACTGCAAAAACCCTACCTTCAGGCGTTGAATTTTTGTTTTTGAAAACAAAAATAACCGAAGCAACTATTACGATAATTGCACCCAGAATTAAAAAATTTTTAATCTGTATTTTTTTCATATTAATAGCAATTTATTTAAATAATTTAGGACAGCCGAAAGTAAATTATGAGGCAGGGGCGGCAGGACTCGAACCTGCAACACCTCTTTTGGAGAGAGGTAGTTTGCCAATTAAGCCTACGCCCCTCTATACTAACTATATTTTTTAAATATTTCTTCGGCTAATATTAGAAGTCGACGAGCTAGAGCTGCATCATAATATTTTATTTTGACACACCCTGGATAATTTATTTTCATTCGTTTACCAGTGTTAGCTTTTAAATAAGGCTTAGTGAATTGTGAAGGAGGAATTTTGGTAATTTTCGACCAAAATAATTTTTGTTTCGGTATCGAATGATACTCATGAAGATGCATAACAACTCGAAACTTCTTTTCATCTAAATCAAAAGAGTTTCTTAGAAAAAACAAAAACGATTTTATTAAAGCAGGATCTGAATTGATAAAAGAAATTCCAGCTTGTGCATCCTTTCCTCCTTCGCAATATAATAAAATGGCACAGAGTACTCTAAAATATTTTTTATCTAATTGCACTTTCGCTAAAAATTTATTTGCTTCTTTCCTTAATTCATTAAGCATTTTTTGTCTTTTTAAAACTTTAGTTTCTCTTGCCTTTAAATGACCCAATTGCCTTTTTTTCTGAATTCTTTGCAAGCCTCTCTTAGAAATCTTTACTTCCCTTACCCATATTGAAGCTGTGCTTTTACTAATTTTGAGTATCTCGGCAATTTCTCTAATTGAAAAACCTTCCTTTCTCAATTTTTGTGCTTTGAAATATTTTTGAATAAGCCGAGGCATAATTTAGATAAAATTTAAACGGTTATATATCCTTTTCTCTATTGTACGAGATGAATTGTTTTATTGTCAATGTGCTATTTTTTCACTTCCTGATGCAAAGTATGTTTTCTACATCTCTTACAAAATTTCTTAAGGGCAAGTTTTTTGCCTAAAGTCCTTGTCCTTTGAGATTTGTGAGCATAATAATTCACCTGGCCGCACTCGGAACATTTTAACTTCACAAATGGTTTTTTCTTTTTTGCCATATTTCTTGAAAAAGTTGTAGATTAATTATTACATTTACTACTCACTGTTCACCACCCACTACACACTGAGTTGAGCCGGAGGTGGGAATTGAACCCACGACCACTTCATTACCAATGAAGTGCTCTACCACTGAGCTACTCCGGCTTTTTGTGGGCAGGGAGGGATTCGAACCCCCGAAGGCCTTTCGGCCGCAGGATTTACAGTCCTGTGCGTTTGTCCACTCCGCCACCTGCCCAGCTGAGCGGGGTGCCCCGCTGAACGAAACTGCCCGTTTTCAAATTGAAACTATAAACACTCGATGGAAATATTGTACCAAAAAGTTCTAAATCTTTCAACATTTTTTTGAGTGCTTCTCTCTCCATTCTTTGATTTTTTGATGATAACCTGATAATAAAATCTTTGGCACTTTTTGAGGGTGCATTTTTTGAAATTTTTTTGGCAATCCTTTGGTTGTCTTTATTATTTTCTTTGGATCAAAAATCTCTGGTCTTGTGTATTGAGGATATTCTAAATAATCTAAACTTTTTGAAAATGATTCTTCCTCAAGCGACTCTTTTTTAATTACTCCTTCAACAAGACGAGAAGTTGCATCAACAATTATCATTGCGGGCAGCTCTCCTCCGGTTAGAACATATTTTCCAACCGAGATTTCTAAATCTACAAATTTTTTTACTCTTTCATCTACTCCTTCATAATGTCCGCAAATTAAAATTATTTGTTTTAATTGCGAGAATTTCTTTGCAAGTGCTTGGTTAAATAGCTTCCCTTTGGCTGAAAGGAGAATAATTTTCCTTTCTTTTTCTTTGATGTTTTTTGTCTTTCTTAAAATATATACTAGTCCTCTAAATATAGGCTCTATTTTTAGAATCATCCCTGCTCCCCCACCATAAGGTTTATCATCAACGGTTTTATGTTTATCTGTCGCAAAATCTCTTAAGTTGTAAATATTAATTTTAATCAGCTTTTGCTCCTGAGCCTTTTTGAGAATGCTTTGTGAGAAATATCCAGAAAATGCTTCGGGAAATAAAGTAAGAATATCAAATCTTAACATAATTGTTAATTAATTTTTTATTCACTCATTCATTTACTTAATCGCTCAATAACTCGATAACTCGGTCACTCGATAACTTAATCACTCAGTCACTTCTTTTATTTTATCTTTTTTTGTTTTTAGTAAAAAGGGCAGGCCCCCCGCCCAGCGGGGGGCCTGCCCTTTTCTTTTATCTTAAACCTTATATCTTGAGTTCCTCTGTCTCTGAAGAGGGTGTAGCACTTCCCGCTCCGACAGGCTCCTCAATCTTGAGGTTCACTCGGGCATGATTTTTAAGCCCGATTATTCGGAGCAGTGTCCTAATCGCCCTGATGGTAGAGCCCTGCTTACCAATTAACTGTCCCATATCATCTTTATTCACTTTAAGGGTAAGCAAGACTCCCATCT
>CAZTTZ010000018.1:0-7948 GCA_964616065.1 uncultured Candidatus Saccharibacteria bacterium
TTGTATAATAATCTAACCCTCTCACCAAATAAGGATTTAAAATGTAAGGAATTCCCAAAGCCTCCAGATACTCCAGAACTTTTTCAAAATGGTCATGGCATTCCTCACATAAATAATCTATAATCTGAGGGCCTTGTTTTACAATTTTTTGACACCGAATTTCTTTACAATCTAAAACTCTTAAAGGATTTCTTTTTAATCTTTTTTTGCAAGTTGCGCAAAGAGAGGCTTCATTGCGTTTTAAATATCTCGTCAAAACTTTTTTATAATAAGGTCTACATTGGGAGTCTCCAATACTATTTAGCTCAACTATAACCTCCTTGACACCTAAAGCCTCAAGGATTTTCACAAAAAGCCATATAATCTCTACATCAGCTATTGGTTTTTTGGAGCCAAAAATTTCAAAATTTATTTGATGAAACTGACGATATCGTCCAGCTTGTGGCCGCTCATACCTAAAAAGAGGACCGCGCGTGTACAGCTTAACAGGATGAGGCCAGGCAACCATTCCATTCTCAAAATAGGAACGAGCCAACGATGGTGTAAACTCAGGACGTAAGGCTAAATATTCTCCTCCTCTTGTTTTTAAAAGATACATCTGTTTTTCTACAATATCAGTAGTTGGGCCTGTGGATTTTACAAACAATTCATAGTTTTCCAAAATAGGCGTTTCTATTTTTTTAAAACCATAGAAATCAGCATATTGATCGGTAATCGAATATATCCTTTCATAATAAACTTCTTCTTCAGGTAAAACATCTTTCATTCCGGTAGGCGTTTGAAATTTTAATCTAGGTTTTTTCATAAAAATTAATTGGGATAAAAGGAAGGTTTATCTGCAAAAACAGATAACGGCCAGACTCGAAAAGCAACTTTTCCTATAATTAAATTGCGAGAGATAGGCCCAAAAAATCTAGAATCTAACGAAGAGGTGCGGTTGTCTCCTAAAACAAAATACTGATTGTTTTTCAAGTGAATCTCTAAATTGCCAGATGTCTTTGTTCCTTTTGGTAAATAAGGCTCCTCTAATATAAAGGAGTGGCCATTTTTTTGTATAATTACTTGCTCGTTTTTAATTGTGACTGTTTCATTAGGGAGACCGATCACCCTTTTTATAAACCTTTGATTTAAATTGTTGGGATTTCTAAAAACTATTACATCACCCCTCTGGGGTTCGTGAAATCGATAACTGATTTCGTCAATAATCAAATAGTCAAAATCATGAAAATTGGGCTCCATGCTTTGCCCTCTTACAAAAAAAGGTTGAAAAACAAACTCTCTGATGGGGATTACTATCAATAGAGCAATGAGAAAAATTTTGGCTATTTCCCAGAAAAATGATAAGACTTTGTTCATATTCTAAATTATATATAAAAATGCTTTGAATTTTCAAGACCTGTGTATTATATTAAAAAAATATGATTTTAATTGTAGGGTTGGGCAATCCCGGAAGAAGGTTTATCTCAACAAGACATAATGTTGGGTTTTTATTTATTGATCATTTAAAAAAACTCGGCAAGTTTGAGCCTTTTAAAGAATCAAAAAAGCTTGAGGCGAAAATCACAAAAGGAAAACTTTTTGGAAAAACTGTTTTCTTGGTAAAACCCCAGACTTTTATGAACGCATCTGGCAGAGCAGTTGTAAAGATTGCAAGACATTATAAGATTCCAAAAGGAAATATCTGGGTCGTTCATGACGATGCAGATATTGAAATTGGAAGAACGAAAATCTCCAAAGGTAAAAGTTCTGGTGGACATAAGGGGATTGAGTCAATTATACAAAACTTAGGTAGCAAAAATTTTGTTCGGTTTAGAATTGGGATAGCGCCTTTATCAGAAAATGAAAAGTTAAAAGTAAAAGAAAAGGGGTTAGAAAAATTTGTCTTGGAAAAGTTTTCCAAAAAAGAAAAAGAGATTTTAAAGGAGGTTTTTAAAATCGACACAAGGGCAGTCGAGGTTCTTTTAAAAGATAGAATTGAAAAAGCAATGAGTGAGTTTAACAAAAAGGAGTGTTTATAAACCTCAAATAAAAATGAATAACTTGTCAAATCAAATTCAAACCTTAGCCCCTGATGATCCTCTTTTTCCAGAAAGTTTAAAAAAGATAAAATCACCACCAAAAGTTTTATACTTTATTGGAAATTTAGAATTTAAAAATAAATTTTTGTTTGCTGTTGTTGGCACAAGAACTCCCTCAGATTATGGCAAAAAAGTGGTTATTGATTTTGTAAAAACTTTAACAGAGGCAGGTTTTGTGATTGTAAGCGGTTTGGCAAAAGGAATTGACGCTTTAGCCCATAAAACTTGCTTAGATTATGAAGGTAAAACCATAGCCGTTTTGGGTTCAGGCTTGGATAAAGTTTACCCGAAAGAGAACCTGAGACTTGCAAAAGAAATAATTCAAAAACAAGGGGCATTAGTTTCAGAATATCCTCCTTCAACTTCTCCATGCCATTTTCATTTTCCAGAAAGAAACAGAATTATTGCTGGTTTATCGCAGGGAGTTTTGGTAATTGAAGCAAGAGAAAAATCAGGAGCCTTAATTACAGCAGATTGGGCATTCTTACAGAAAAAACCTGTCTTTGCTATTCCCGGCTCAATTTATAACGAAACATCAAAAGGTTGCCATATTCTTATTAAAAAAGGAGCGAAGCTTGCAAGTTCGCCAAAAGAAATTCTACAATTTTTTGGAATTTCTTTTAAACAAAGAAAGAGGGTAATTGAAGGGACAGATGAAGAAAAATTAATTTTTCAACTCCTGCTTGACAAAACTCTTCATGTTGATGAAATTATTCAATTGAGCAAACTAGAGGCCTCAAAGGTACTGCAAACTATTTCTAAAATGGAGCTGGAGGGCAAAATTAAAAATTTAGGAGGAAATATATTTACAGCAATATCATGAAAAAAAATCTTGTTATAGTTGAGTCTCCAACCAAGGCAAACACTATTGGGCGATTTTTGTCAAAAGAGTTTTTGGTACGCTCTTCTTTTGGACACATAAGGGACCTTCCTGAAAAAAGTTTTGGAGTTGATATCAAAAACAATTTCAAGCCTAAATTTATCATTCTTCCAAAATCAAGGAAAGTTGTAAGTTTCTTAAAAAAAGAAACACAAAAAGCAGAAAATATAATTCTGGCAACTGATGAAGATAGAGAAGGAGAGGCAATAGCTTATCATTTAAAAGAGGTTTTGGGTTTAAAAGATTATCAAAGAATTGTTTTTCATGAGATTACAAAAAGGGCAATTGAGGGGGCCCTAAAAAGACCAAGAAAAATTGATATGAACTTAGTTTATTCTCAATTTGGAAGGAGAGTTTTGGATAGAATCGTTGGCTATATGCTCTCTCCGTTTTTATGGAGAAAAGTTGCAAGGGGTCTTTCTGCAGGAAGAGTTCAGTCTGTGGCAGTGCGCCTGATAGTTGAAAGGGAAAGAGAAATTGAGAAGTTTGTACCGCAGGAATATTGGACAATCCAAGCGTTACTTTGCAAAGCTCAAAACTCAAAACTCAAAACTCAAAACCACAACTCAAAATTTAAAGCCAATTTTCTCGCTTCGCTTATAAAGAAAGATGGGAAAACAATACCAAAATTAGGAATTAAATCGAAAGAAGAGGCGGAGAAAATTGTAAACGAACTTAAAGCTGCGGAGTTTATAGTTAAAAATATTGAGAAAAAAGAAATAAAGAAAAATCCTCCATCGCCCTTTATCACAAGCACCCTTCAACAGGAAGCTTGGCAAAAACTTAGGTTTTCTGCCAAAAAAACAATGCTTCTGGCGCAAAATTTGTATGAAAAAGGGCTCATCACTTATCATCGAACGGATTCTCTTAATCTTTCAAAATTAGCTCTATCTTCTGCGAGAAAATTTATTGAAGCAAATCTTGGAAAGGAATATTGGAAATTTAGAACATTTAAAACCAAATCGAAGGTTGCCCAAGAGGCTCATGAAGCAATTAGACCAACATACATTCAAAATACACCTGAGAATTTAGAGAAAAAATTAGAAAAAGATCAACTTAAGCTCTATGATCTGATTTGGAGAAGGTTTTTGGCAACTCAGATGAGGGAGGCAATCTTCGACTCAACTATTGTTGAGGTCGAAGCAAATCCTAAATCCGAAATCCGAAATTCTAAACAAATCTCAAATTCAAAATCCCAAATCTCAAAATATACCTTTAGAGCAGAGGGGCAGATTTTAAAATTCGACGGGTTTTTAAAAATTTATCCTCTCTCAATTAAAGAAACTCAATTGCCGGCTTTAGAAGTTAACGAAATTTTAGAAGCAAAAAAAATTGCCCCAATTCAACACTTCACTCAACCTCCTCCTCGTTATAATGAGGCAACTTTAATTAAAACTCTTGAGAAATATGGCATTGGACGGCCCTCAACTTATGCTCCGATTATTTCAACCATTCAGGAAAGAAATTATGTTGAAAAAGATGAGCAAAAAAAGTTTAGACCTACCGAAATTGGAATTGTAGTAAATGATCTTCTGGTAAAACATTTTCCTGAAATTGTTGATATACAATTTACCGCAAAAATGGAAGAAGAGCTTGATGAAATTGCAAAGGGCAAAAAACAATGGACAGAAGTCATCAGAGAGTTTTATGAACCTTTTGAGGTAAATTTAAAGAAAAAGGAGGAAGAACTTTCCAAAAAAGAAATTGCCGAAGAGAAAACAGATAAGACCTGTCCCTTGTGTGGAGCACCTGTGATTATAAAATTAGGAAAGTTTGGAAGGTTTTATGCCTGCTCTAATTTTCCAAAATGTAAATACACCGCTCCTTTGGAAGAAAATCGGCTAAAAATAAAATGTCCAAAATGTAAAGAGGGTGAGATTGTTGAAAAAAGAACACGTAAGGGAAAAGTTTTTTATGCTTGTAACAAATATCCTGAATGTGATTTTGCTGTCTGGGATAAACCAACGGGTAAAATGTGTCCAAAATGCGGCTGGCCCCTTTTGAAAACAAAAAGAGGGCAAATTAAATGTTCGAATCCTCAATGTAAAGACAAGCAAAAATAAAAGAAAAAGATAAAAGAAAAAGGGGCAAGAGATGCCCCTATTCGTTGACTCGTAAAAAAACAAGGCGCGCTCTTTCTAGAGACTCTTCCCCTACCCGGTTTTTTAACACTTCTTCTAAACAAACGCCTTGTTCTTCTGATTCCTTCTTGGCCTGAGCTAGCTCCCTTTGGTTAATTGCCCCGAAATCAACCAAAATTTCTCCGATATCTTTGTTTTTCTCAAAATATTGCTCGAGAATCTCAGCGACAAGATTAGAAACCGACATTCTTCTTCTTTGCGCTTCTCTTCTCAACAACCTCCATAAATATTCATCTTCCTCTCGGAAATAAACCGTGGTCTGCATCTTTTTCTCCTTAGTCGCTTAGAAATTCCACGACGACAAGTTGAGTATATTGTTTTATAATCTTGGGAGAAATGTCACCACTTCTTTGGCGATTCATAGCCAAAATCAAGGCAAAGCCGGTTATATACTCCTCATAAGATATGGGCTCTTTTTCCTTTCCTCTCCAGGGCAAGGAGAAACCTTTTTCTTCTGCCGTGCGAATAAAGTCGTAAACTTTTTCTGCGTCCTCTTTCGCCATTCTCTTTACTCTTTCCAAAACTTGTGTCTCCATACTCCACCTCCTAAAAGAACTGCTTTGGGGATACCTTATCCTAAATCATTCTTGCTTTTTGTCAAGAGACTCAGATGACAAGAGTGTTTTCTTTTTGTAAAATAACAAATGAAATAGGACAGAAAAAAGGGGACGGGTGTTTTTTTCTGTTAAGAACATATGGACTAGGACAAAAACTTGACAAAAATTTGAGGATGCTATATAATATAGTTAGGAGTCGAATAGAAAACTCTTGAGAAATATTTTTAATAGGTAACATTCACAATAGTTCTTTATAATTATCCCTGCCAGTTGTCCGGCAGAGTGATCATTATTCTAATTGTGGTGGTTAATCTGCCGGACAACTGGCAGGGCTTGTGAAGCCGGCCGAGCAGGCAAAAATCCCTCTGAGCGGGAGGGATTCTGCGAGGCGCGTATGCAAAGAGAACGAGGGCCGCCGGGGGCAGATCTCGCCAGAATAGCGAGAGCCGCTCTCTGCTTTCTGGGGGGGCATATCGCCCAGCCCTTGCCAGTGTCCGGCTTCACCATCGGGCGCACCAGACCCCAGCGGTGCTGGGGAGGAGTTCGAGGAGTAAACGAAAAAGCTCCGTTCTGGTGTGCCCGCGCACCAAAGGGCGGGTCGCCCAGCCAATTTTTGGCTCGGCTCCCATTGGAGAAGAGAGATTGCTCTCTTGCGACCCGTCCCGCCATCTTTTGGGTCCTTTGTGGGCCCTCTTTTATTGTTTTTAGATAGGATACCAATCCTATCTTTTATTTGAAATAGAAAATCGTTGCAAGGTCGAACCTTGCAATAAGAACGAGAACTGTTCTCGTTCTGTTTTATACAAATAAGATCGTAAAGTCTTTCTGCGTCCTCTTTCGCCATTCTCTTTACCCTTTCCAAAACTTGCGTCTCCATACTCCACCTCCTAAAAGAACTGCTTGCTTTTTGTCAAGAGCTTGACAAAATTTTTAATCTAAGATAAACCCTTAAAGGAGGTGATAATATGGGGCTCTTTAAAATTAAGGGAATAAAAGCAGGTCCCGGAGAAAAAATAATGGTTCTCAAATTCTCTAAAAGAGAATGGGAGATCTTAAAAGGACTAAAGGTGTTGACGGGAGACGAAACCATTGGTCAAGTTATAATATTTGCCTTGAACTGGTTATATCATACCTTTGTAGAGATAATGGGCGAAGGGGGAACGATAATTCTCAATCATCCAGACAAGGGCGAAATTGAAATAGGACTAACAAAAAAAGGTATTCCATATGAAAGTTTAGATTTTCGCAAGGTGTTTCGAATAGCCGCACAACTTGGAAGATTTTGGGAGGAACTAGAAAACGCTCAGGATGCTGTTGATAAGGGGAGCGAATAGAACAAACTCACAAACCCTTGCCTTGCGCAAGGGTTCTTTTTTTATTTTCTCCTGGAGGGACAGTTCCTACTAAGAGAAAACACGGAAAGCCAATACTGATAAGGATTAAGAGATTGGTTTTTTTAAAATGGCATAATTTTGATTAAAATTGTTTCGGTTGTCTGTTCTAGGCTTAAGATTATTTGTTCTGAAATTTTAAGATTATAGGGATCCGGGGATCCGGTTGAAATTTGTGCAATAAGAACGGGAACTGTTCTCGTTCTGTTTTACATGTTTTTCAATCTTCTTTAGTAGATGATATCATAGTGACCAGGACAAATTCTTGACTTCTTGGGATATCTATGTTAATATAATTATATCTGATGACGCTCATAAGTCCCAAAAAAGGGCAGAGTGTAAAGGAGGTTAAGGGTGAAAATTCATAAGGTTGTTTCGGTAAGCAACGAGAGGACGATAAGGGAAGAACGCTGTTTCAGGTGCGGCGCTCCCATTAGAGGAAGGGGACGTACAGCCGAAGTTATAATCAAGGAAAAAAAGAGAAAGGTCAGGTTCTTTGTTCCTTTTAAGTCGAGAATAAACCCTTCCCAAACCCATTTCACTCGTCATGTGCCACTTCACCTTTCTTGTTCTCCTCCCCGTGAAGGAGAAAGAGTGGAGTGGCTTGATGGTTTTGTGTCGGAAGAAGCATGGAAAAAGAGAAGGAAGGGTTAGTTCGGTCAAAATAAATGGAGGAGGGTGCTGGCAGAAGCCAGCGCCCTTTAAATTTAGAGCGGGCTAAATTGAGAACTATTCCCCTAAGAAGCTTTTTTAGAAACTCACACTGATAAAGGCTAAGAAGTTGGTTTTCTCAAGTGATATGATTTTGGCTAAAACCTACCTGAATTATCTTGAAATCTAGAGAATTGGTTGAATTTTCTAGGAGAGATAATAAAATAAAAAAGAGGCCGGAGTGGCGGAA
>CAZTTZ010000019.1:0-7751 GCA_964616065.1 uncultured Candidatus Saccharibacteria bacterium
TGTGTCAAGTATTAAGTTGCGGTTTTTCCTTTGAAATATAGTTAAAGAGGGGTCAACTCCTAGCCCTACCCTTAACCCTTGGCTTGTTTCCAAGTAGAAGAATGGAGCCAACTCTGTCTTTCAGGCCATCTTTGTCCAAGGGACAACCTTTGACGATGACTCTTGATAATGAAAAATTCAAATCTCAAAATGACAATTCAAAATGCAAAATTTCAAGGTCGTTAATGACAAACAAAAAGGGGACGAGTACTTTTTTAGTTTAGCAACCGGTAGGGGTCAGATCTCTGTCAATTTTAATTTTTGGGATGAGTGGTTGACATCCTTTGAGTTAGTTAGTATAATTAAAAAATCAAATCTGCACCTTAAAAGGAGGGAAAATGGAGTTTCTAAAGGCTTTGCCAGAAGAAGATAGAGAGGAAATTGAAAACAAAGTTAAGGCGAGTATCGAGAAATTTGCCCTAATCCTCAAAGCCTGCCGAGAAACAATAGAAGAGGCTCAAGGAAAAATAAAGAATCTTGCTCTTAGGGAAAAACTGGTGAGACTAGTCGAATTTGTTGCTCCGGAAGAGAAAGAAGTTCGCACACAACGTGTAAAGGTTCAAGTTGTTCCCCAGCCTCCAAGAAAAGAAGTGGATCCCTCGGGTTTTATAAACCTTTTGGAATCACTTTCCTCGGACAAAAAATTAACAAGCACCGTCTTAATTGGTTGTATCAGGATAAATTATAACGAAGCCAAAAAATTACTTGAGACATTCTTTAGTCCAGCCTCAGTAAAAAAGTTAGATAAGATCACCACTGAGACACCCCGGGATCCCCATGTTTTGGTGGAAGTTCTTGCAGGAAAGGAGGGGCAATGTGATAATAAAAGGGCCTGATAAAGGTGGCATTGTGACAGTTGTAATCTTTTCGTGGGAATTTAGATTTATCTGGCCAAAAGAAAAAGCAGAGCCTGAAATCCTAAGAGTTGTTAATCTTGCCAAGAGTCGGGCATATCAAAAGGAAGATATCGAACCGCCAAATCAGATACTCGATCGAGCAAAGAATCTTGCCAGAATTCGGTTTTGCGCCTTTGGAAAGAATAAAGACTACTCCGGAGAGCAATTACCGCTCCCGTTTTAGGGGGCGGTTTTCTTTTTGAGAAAATTATGGTAATATCAAAAAACATGCCTTTTATGACTTTAGAGGAATTCAAGCGGAAATATGGACATGAAATTGGAGGAATCTGGGTGCCAAGAGTGACTGCTATTACAGATATTGTTGCAAAGCCGGCTCTTTTGAAATATTACGCTCAGCAGGAAAGTTTTGAGGCGGCTCAAATTCAACTCAGAAATTCTGCCCATTGGGGAAGTTTAACACATAGAACAATAGAAGAAATTTTAAAAGGAAATAAGCCGGATGTTAACCCAAGAATATTACCATCTATTGAGGCTTTCTTGCGCTGGAAACAAGAGCATGAAGTTATTGTGCCAGAACCAGAGAAAAATATAGAGCGAATGATTTTTGACCCTGATAACCTCTATGCAGGGAGAATGGATGCATTAGTTGAAATAGATGGAGAATTAGGAGTTTTAGATATAAAAACAGGAACAGGAATATGGGAAGAGTATTATCTTCAGACAGCTGCATATCTTAATGCTTACAACAGAATGGTTTCTCAAGATGAAAAAGCCAAAAAAAGATGGATTCTCAGAGTTGAACAATATGAGGAATGCGAGATATGCGGAGCCAAAAAGCGAAGAAAAAGCGGGAAAGAGGTTATAAAAGGAGGAAACCCTTTCTGTGAGCATAAATTTGGAAAAGAAATTGGTATTTTTGAATTTAAAGAGCTTGATGGGTTTGAGCATGATATACAGGCTTTTTTGAGTGCTAAGGAGTTATGGGAGTGGTATAATAGGGAGTTCTTAAAGCAGATTAAGAATTATCCAAAATTTAAGTAAAAATAAATTTAAAATTAAAAATTTCAATTCAAAATTCAAAATTATCAAAATTCAAAATTATGACAAAAGAGGAGGCAATCAATTTTTTAAAAGAGAATATTCAAACTCAAAATCTTATTAAGCATTCTTTGGCAGTGGGGGCGATAATGAAGGCTTTAGCAGAGAGGTTTAATCAAGATGCAAATAAATGGGAAATTTGTGGACTTTTACATGATATTGATTATGAAAAGACAAAAAATGAACCTGAAAAACATTCATTAGTTGGGGCAAAGATGTTAAAGGAAAAAGGTTTAGATGAGGAAATTGTTGAGGCAGTAAAAACTCACAACGAAGCACATGGAATTGAGCCTAAAAGTTTAATGGCAAAGGCTTTATATGTTTGTGATCCGCTCTCAGGCCTGATTGTGGCGGCAACCTTGGTTTTACCATCAAAGAAATTAGAAGATTTGACCGTTCAGAATGTTTTAAACAGATTTAAAGAAAAAGCTTTTGCAAGAGGGGCAAATAGGGAAATTATAAAAAAATGTGAAGAATATCTTGGGTTGTCGCTTGAAGAATTTATTGGGATTGCTCTGGAAGCGATGCAGGAGATAAGTGGAGAACTGGGGTTGTAGAAAAGACTTGGTTCAATTTTAAGTCAATGGTTTTTTGGACCGGCAACCGGTATGGTCATTGGACAAAAGTCAATAGTTAAACTAATAACCAACTTCCAATGCCTATACCGGCAGCCGGCCCTGATGACCAATACCTAAACGTATTATGAAATTCATTGCCGACCTACATGTTCACTCAAAATATTCAAGGGCTACTTCTTCTCAGGCAGATTTAGAAAATTATGCAAAATCTGCAAAAGAGAAGGGAATTTTAGTTGTAGGAACAGGAGACTTTACTCATCCCCAATGGCTTCAAGAAATTAAAGAAAAATTAGAACCTGCAGAGGAGGGGCTTTTTAAATTAAAAAATTCTGATAACCCAACTAGATTTCTTTTGTCAACTGAAATAAGTTGTATCTATTCCAAAAATGGTGCGGTTAGAAAAATTCATCTTGTGATATTGGCTCCATCAATTGAGGCAGTAGAAAAAATTAATACTCAACTTGGCTGGATTGGCAATTTAAAAGCCGATGGAAGACCAACTTTGGGTTTAGACGCAAAAGAACTTTTAAAAATTGTTTTAAATATCTGCCAAGATTGTCTGGTCATTCCCGCGCATATTTGGACGCCTTGGTTCTCTTTGTTCGGCTCCCGCTCTGGCTTTGATTCAATTGAAGAATGTTTTGAAGAATATTCAAAATATATTTATGCTGGAGAAACAGGACTTAGCGCAGATCCTAAAATGTGCTGGCGGATTTCTGAATTAGACAAAATCACTCTTATCAGTAATTCAGACGCACATTCGCCTCAAAAACTTGGAAGGGAGGCAAATGTTTTTGATACAGAACTAAGTTATTATGCAATCATAGATGCAATTAAAAAGAAAAACAAAGAAAAATTTCTTTATACAATCGAGTTTTATCCTGAGGAAGGAAAATATCATTATGATGGACATAGAAACTGTGGAGTGAGGGTGTCACCGAAAGAGGCAAAGAAATATAACAATGTTTGTCCTGTTTGTGGCAGGCCTTTAACTTTGGGAGTGCTTCATCGAGTAGAGGATTTGGCAGACAGAGAAGAAGGTTTTGTACCGGAAAATGCTATTTCTTACAAAAGCCTTGTACCACTTCAGGAAATTGTTGCAGAAGCTATATCCCAAACTCCAGGCACAAAAGAAGTATTAAAGGAATACCATAATCTGATTGATCAGTTTAACAATGAATTCAATGTTTTGTTAAATGTTAAAGAGGAAGATTTAAAATCTCAAACTCTGCCAGAAATTGTTGAAGGTATTATAAGGGTAAGAGAAGGAAAGGTGAATATAGAACCTGGTTATGATGGAGTGTTTGGCAAGGTAAGAATTTTCCAAGAAGAGGAAGTACAAAAATATTCGGCTCAGAAAACTTTATTTTAAAAAAGAAATTTGTATAGTAAAATGAAATAACATGGCAATTAATACTACATCACAAAACTTGGGTAGATTAACTTTGCCGAAAATAAAAATTGTCGGTGTGGGGGGTGGGGGATGCTCAATTGTGAGTGAGATTGCAAAGATTTTTGCAAGGAAAAGAATAAAACATGGAAGTAAAATAGAGTTTATAGCAGCAAATGTAGACTGGCAAGCATTGAAAAATGTTCCCAAAAAAGTAAAGAAATTCTATTTTGGAGAAGAAACTACTCATGGACTTGGCTGTGGAATGAATCCAGAATTAGGAGAAAAAGCAGCACAAGGAGCGCAGCAAAAAATTAAAAAAGAACTTCAAAAGTCAGATTTTTGTATTTTTGTATCATGTTTGGGAGGAGGAACAGGATCTGGCGCAATGCCTATTTTTTCTCAAGTTGCCAATTCTTTAAATCTTTTAACTCTTGGGGTTTTCACTCTTCCTTTTAGGTTTGAAGGGCAAAGACGAATGGAAATTGCTAAATCAGCCCTAAAGAAAATCAAGCCTAATCTGAATTCAACGGTTGTTATGTCAAATCAGAAAATTTTTCAACTTATAAAAGAGCAAACTTCGCTTAAGCGGGCTTTTCTTTCAATGAATAAGATTTTAGCGCAGACTTTTGAAGGATTAATAGAAGCCTTGTATCAGCCGGGCATGATCAATACAGATTTTGCTGATTTAAGAAGTATTTTGAAACAAAAAGGCGCAACAGCATTTTTAAATTGCACCACAGCAAGTGGAAAAAATAGAACTACAACGGCTTTAAAAAGGTTGTTTGAAAATCCTCTCTCTAACTTTGAGTTGAAAGAATCGCAAGCATTTCTCTGTGATATTGCTGGTCCAAAAAATTTAAGTATGCAAGAAATTGAAAAAGTGGCTAGAACTATTTTTCAATTTAACCCAAAAGCAAAAATTATTTTGGGTATTAATTCTTTGCATTTAAAAGACCAGGTAAGGATTACTCTTTTGGCGGTTAAACATCTTGAAAAGGCAAAGCCCAAAAAAGTAAAGCCAAAAAAGGCAGAAAAAGAGTCAAAAAAAGAAGTTCAAAAAAAGCCAAAAAAGAAAACCAAAAAGAAGGTTGCCTCTCTGAAAATCAAAAAAAGAATCAGAAGAAATGCGCTTGATATCCACAAAATTGCAAAAGAAACAGAAGAGGAACTTTTGGGAGAGGAAAAGAAATGGGATATTCCTACTTTTTTAAGGCAAAAATTATCTTCTAAATAAAACTAATTAAAAAATATGGAGCAAGAAGTTAAAAAAGCAATTCTTCCAATAGCAGGTTTGGGTACCAGGTTTTTACCTCTCTCAAAAGTAATGCCGAAAGTCCTCTGGCCGGTAGTGGATAAGCCAATGGTAGAATATGCTATAAGAGAGGCAAAAGAATCAGGTATTGAGGAAGTAATTTTTATAACCTCAAGCAGGAAAAATATTGCTTTAGAATATTTTAAACCTTCTAAATCTTTGCAAGCTCTTTTAAGAAAAAGACAGCGAAATCATTTAATTAAGGAATTAGATGAGTTAAAAGAGCTGGTAAAAGGGCTTTCTGTGTCGGTAGCTATACAGAAAAAACCTTTGGGAGATGGAGATGCAATTTTGCAGGGATTACCAAAACTAAATAAGCAACCCTGCGGGGTAATGTTTTGCGACGACATTATTGAGTCAAAAAAACCGTGTCTTTTGCAACTTACTAAAATTTTTCAAACCTCTCAAAGGCCTGTAATTGCACTATATCGTATTGAAAACAAAGAAAGGCTTTCTTCTTATGGTGTGGTTGAGGTAGAAAAAATAGCAAGTAGAGTTTTTAAGATAAGAAGAATTGTTGAAAAACCAAAACCTGATGAGGCTCCCTCAAATTTGGCTATTGTTGGGCGATATGTTTTAACACCCGAGGTATTTGATTATTTAAAGAAGGCTGAAGTTGGCAAAAAAGGTGAAATAATTTTGGCAGAAGTTTTACAAAAAATGTTAAACGATGGAAAGACAATTTATGGATACGAATTTGAAGGAAAGTGGCTTGAATGTGGGGAAAAAGAAGAATGGCTAAAAACTCATTTATATCTTTCTTTGAAAAATGAAAGGTATGGTCCAAGATTAAAGAAATTTATTAAAGAAAATAAACTATTATGAAAAATGATTTATATGATCTCATTATTATTGGTGGGGGGCCGGCAGGAATTACTGCTGGCATTTATGCCGGAAGACAGAAACTAAAAACGCTTTTAATTTGTAAAGAATTGGGTGGGCAGGTTGCAAAAAAGGCAATTGATATTGAAAATTATCCCGGATTTGAGAAAATTTCTGGCATTGAATTGATTCAAAAATTTAAAAATCATCTTCAAAGATTTGATATAGAAATTCAACAGGATGAGGTAACAAAAATCCAGAAAGAAGAAAGTATATTTAGTGTTCATACAAAGACCGGCAAAATATTTAAGTCTTTGGCAGTAATTATTGCCTCAGGGGCAGACCCAAGACCTTTGGAAGTGGCAGGAGAAAAAGAATTTTTAGGAAAAGGGGTAAGTTATTGTGCTGTTTGTGACGGATATTTTTTTAAGGATAAAACTGTTGCGGTTGTTGGAGGCGGCAATGCAGGTTTTGAAACTGCAATTTTCTTATCAAAAATTGCAAAGAAAATTTATATCCTGGAATATGGCGAAACTGTAAAGGCTGATCCAACAAACCAGGAAATTGTAAAAAAATCAGGAAAAGCAGAGATTATAACCAACGCTCAAGTCAAAAAAATTGTAGGAGATGATGTTGTAAAATCAATTATTTATTTGGATCGCAAAACACAAAAGGAAAAAGAGCTTCAAGTTGATGGGGTTTTCATTCAAATCGGAAATCAACCAGCAACTTCTTTTGCTAAAGGGCTGGTAGATTTCAATGAACGAGACGAAATTGTTGTTGAATTTGAAACTTGCCAAACTAAAACGGAGGGTTTGTTTGCAGCAGGAGATTGCAACGCCGGACCTTTTAAACAAATTATTACTGCCTGTGGTGAGGGAGCCAAATCAGCCCTCGCCGCTTTTCAATATATTCAAAAGCTAAAATCGTCAGGCAAAAAAAATACTTAGAATGATTGAAAATATTAAAACAATCTACGCAAGAAAAATTTTAAACTCAAGAGGGGAGTGGACGCTTGAGGTTATGGCAGAAAGCAAGAATTATAAGGCTAAAGCCGGGGTGCCCGGTGGGGCTTCATGCGGGAAATTTGAGGCAAAAACTGTAGAGGTAGATAGGGCAATTAAAAATGTAAATGAAATTATTGCGCCGAAATTGAAAGGGTTGGATCCAATAAAACAAGAAGAAATAAATAAATTATTGCTTGAATTAGATGGCACTAGAGATAAATCTAATTTAGGAGCAAATGCAATTGTAGGAGTTTCGATGGCGGTTTGTAAATTAGGTGCGAAGGTTCAAGGAATTCCTTTGTGGTCTCACATTTCAAAAATTGCAGATTTGAAATTGCAAATTGCAAATTTGCCCAAACCAGCATTTAACATAATTAATGGAGGGAAGCATGCAGGGAACGAGTTGGCGATTCAGGAATTTATGACGGTCCCGCAGAAAGAAAGCTTTTCAGAGAGTTTAGAGTTAGCGGTCAAAACCTACCATAAACTAAAAGAAACTATCAAAAACAAATACGTAAAATCTGCAATCAATGTAGGAGATGAAGGTGGTTTTGCGCCACCAATTTTTTCTGCAATAGAGGCTTTGGAGATTCTAAAAGAGGTTATTGACCAAGATACCAAAATTATTTTAGATTGTGCCGCAAC
>CAZTTZ010000020.1:0-7388 GCA_964616065.1 uncultured Candidatus Saccharibacteria bacterium
AGCAAAAATTCTCGGTGGGAATTTTTGTGCACCTTCTGGCAGTACTTGCCGAGCGTCTTTCTCGGATTTACTTTCCAAGCGTCTTTTTAAATTACTTTCTGAGCGATTATTTTTCTTTATATTCTCCCTCTTTAGTGCCGCCTTCATCTTTTGAAGAATCATCTTGGGAAGTGCCAGGACCTCCTTGAGACTTATAAAGTTCTGCCCCAATCTTTTGCATTGTCTCAGAGAGTTCTTGTATGCCCCTCTTTATATCTTCTATATTATCACTCTCTTTCAATTTCTTCAAACTCTCAATTTTTTCCTCTATATTTTTTCTATCCTCCTCTTTAATTTTATCTTGAAATTCTTTTAAAGTTTTTTGAGCAGTGTAAATTATTGCATCGGCATTATTCTTTGCCTCTGCTAGTTCTCTTTTCTTTCTATCCTCCTCTGCGTGCATCTCTGCTTCTCTTTTCATCCTCTCAACCTCTTCTTTTGAAACACCCAAAGACCCCTCAATTCTTATAGATTGACTCTTTCCTGTTGCTTTATCCTTTGCGGTCACAGTTAAAATACCATTGGCATCAATGTCGAAGGTCACCTCAATTTGAGGGACGCCTCGTGGAGCAGGAGGAATGCCATCTAAGATAAACCTTCCCAAAGACTTATTGTCTTTAGCCATTGGTCTTTCCCCCTGAAGTACATGAATCTCAACTGAGGTTTGGTTATCTTGAGCAGTTGAGAAAATCTGAGTTTTTGCAGTTGGAATAGTTGTATTCTTTGGGATTAAAATTGTATTCACGCCTCCCAAAGTTTCAATACCCAAAGATAAAGGAGTAACATCTAAGAGTAAGACATCTTTCACCTCGCCTTGCAAAATTCCTCCCTGAATTGCTGCTCCGATTGCAACAACCTCATCTGGATTAATATCCTTCCTTGGCTCCTTTCCAAAAACTTCTTTAATTCTTTGCTGGATTAAAGGCATCCTTGTTTGTCCTCCAACAAGAATTATTTCATCTATATCCTTTGGATCCATCTTTGCCTCTTTTAAAACTTGATTTACTAACTCAATAGACCTATCTACATATTCCTTTACCATTTCCTCGAATTGGGCGCGTGTAAGTTTATAATAAAGATGTTTAGGGCCTGAGGCATCAGAAGTAACGAAGGGAAGATTAATTTCTGTTTCATAAGTAGTTGAGAGTTCGATTTTGGCTTTTTCTGCTGCTTCCTTTAGTCTTTGTAAGGCTAAAGGATCTTTTCTCAAATCAATCCCTTGATCTTTCTTAAATTGCTCTACCAACCAATCAATAATTTTTTGGTCAAAATCATCCCCTCCAAGATGAGTGTCGCCTCCTGTTGCTTTCACCTCAACTGTATCATCTCCGGTTTCAATGATTGAAATATCAAAAGTACCTCCCCCAAAATCATACACCACAATCTTTTGGTTTTCTTTTTTGGTTAGGCCATAGGCCAAGGCTGCAGCTGTTGGTTCATTAATAATTCTTTTTACCTCAAATCCTGCAATCTCTCCCGCAAGTTTTGTAGCTTTTCTTTGAGAATCGTCAAAATATGCGGGACAAGTAATAATTGCTTGATCAATTTTTTCTCCCAATTTTTCTTCTGCATCCTGCTTTAGTTTCTGCAAAACCATGGCTGAAATCTCAAAAGGTCGATACCATTTATCTCCCATTTTCACCTCAACACCTCCATCAGATGCTTTTCTAATCTCATATGGCAAAATCTTAAGATCTCTTTGAACTTCGGGATCGTCAAATCTTCTTCCAATAAGTCTTTTTACAGAAAAAATTGTATTCTTTGGATTGGTAATCTGTTGTCTTTTTGCTAAAACCCCTACTAATCTCTCTCCATTTTTTGTCAAAGCAACAATAGAAGGAGTAACTCTTGCACCTTCTCTATTTTCAATAATTTGAGGCTGGCCGTTTTGAACCACAGCCATAGCTGAGTTTGTTGTTCCCAGATCTATTCCAATTATTTTTGCCATAGATTTAAAAAAATTAATTCTATTCTGGGCTATTTTGGAGATCCAATTCCCCCTCCTACTTGTTTAAAAGTAAGAGGGGGTCAGAATCTCCAACTTATTTTAAAACCTTAACGGGCACCTTTTTTGCCTTTTTCTTTTTCTCTTCTTTCTTGGGAACTTCTATTTTCAAAACCCCATTTTGATATGTAGCCTTAGCCTTCTCGCCAACGACCTCTACAGGTAAGGCAATCATTCTTTTTAGATATCCTGCCTTAATCTCTTTTCTATAATAATTCTTTTTCTTCTCCTCAACTTTTTCCTCTTTTTTGGCCTCCACTTTTAAAACATTATCCTCAACTGAAACATTGATTGTTTTAGGATCCACACCAGGCATAGCAATTTCAGCTATTAGCTTTCCATCCTTCTCATAAATATCCATTTTTGGCTCCTCTATTAAGGAGATTTCTGGAAAGGCAAGCTCATCGAATTTTGTAGCCCACTCATCAAAAAATCTCTCTATATCTCTAAATGGATTATAAGGTATCAAGGCCATAAGCCCTCAAGATAATTTTTAATTTTTAATTTTTAATTTTTATTATTTTGCGACCTTTTTGATGAGAGTTTGATTTTAACTGGACGAATTACCTTTCCCTTAAACTTATACCCCTTCTCCAGTATCTGAGCAACGCTTTCTTCAGGTAGCTCATCTTTCTGTATCGTACCCACTGCTTCATGAATTTCTGGATTAAACTTTTTGCCTACCTCTGTCTGAATTTCCTCTAATCCTTCTTTCTCCAAAATCTCTCTCAACTGATTTCTAATTTGTAAAAAACCTTGAATGATTTGGTTTCCTTTTAAATCTTGAGGGATTAACTCTTCTGCCCTTTTAAAACTATCTAAAACAGAAAGAAGTTTTAAAACTAAACCCTCATTTGCTAATTCTAAAAATTCTTTTACCCTTTCTTTTTCTTCTTTTATATAATTTAAATGACTGGCTCTTTCCCTCTTCCATCCCGCTAAATATTCCTCTTTTTCTTTCTTGAGTTTTTCAACCTCTTTTTTAAGCCTTTCTATTTCTTTTTCCAAGTTTTTTTCTTTTTTCATATTGTCTCAACAAATTCAAATAATGTATAAATAGCTTGTAAATTTCTCTTATAAGACATTCTTTTGGGTCCCAAAAGCACAACACAGGCACCTTTTTGAGTTTTTGGAATTTTGACCCGTGAGACAATTATACTGAACTCATTGCACTTGGCAATTGGGTTGTCTCTTCCTACAAATACTTTTACACTTCTAAAAGGTTCATTATAAAAGATGTCTTGGATTTTACGTTCTGTCTCCTCAACTAGTTTTGCAAAATTTTTTACACAATTTCTGTCTGAAAATTCTGGCTCAAGTAAGGTATTTGTCCATCCCTCCTCCCATAAAAGATCTTTTTCAAAAAGATAGTTTAACACTAAGCTTGAGGAAAATTCATTCAAAATCCTGGTTAAATGTTGCGAGAAATTTAACAAATTATCTAAGCTTGTTTTAATCTCTTTTAGCTCCTCAAGTAGATTTTTGTGAGGTCTTACATTTTTGATAAATTCCTCCACAAATAAAAGATAGCCTTTGTCTGTAGGTATCCTTCCTGAGGAACTATAAGGACGAAAGAGTAAGCCTTTTCTTGCCAATTCCATCATTTCATTTCTGATAGTGGCTGGGCTAATATCGAAATTATATCGTTCATTTAACTTTAAAGAACTTACCGGTTGGGCGGTTTTAATATATTCTTCAATTGTTTTAAATAAAATCTTTTTCTGGCGACGGGTTATATCAATCATCATTTTTCTATTATAATAATCGTAAATTAGCAGTCAAGTCCTTTGACTGCTAATCTTGTTATTTAATATTTTTTATTGTAAAATATCAAAAGCTCTTTATAGGAGGTGATATAAATGAGATACCTACTGATAATCAATCCTGAGGCACAATTGGGAATTCCCAAAAGAAAACAGGATGCTCTTATAAAAATGGCACATTCTGTTCTTGGTAAAGGAGAAGTGTTTATTGTTGGCAAAGATAGAAAAGAGGCTCTCCAAGATATAAACTTTGATACGGTAATTTTTTGTGGTGGCGATGGCACACTTCATCACGGCATTCAGTATTTGCCTCTTACAAATGTCAAAATTGGATTGGTTCCTTTAGGAAGCGGCGTTGATTTTGCTACAGCTCTAAAGATACCCAAAAGAAACAAAGAGGCTTTTGAAATTATTCATCAAGGCAAAACAAAACAGGTAGATCTTGGCAGGATAAATGGCCGATTATTTGCAAACACTGTCAGTTTTGGATTTGATGCTTTTATCAACTTGCTTCAACATGGAAAAATCCGCCCAAAGATGAAAAAAATCAAGAAATTGCTGATACCTGTAGACGCAAAATGGTGTTATGTACTCGCCCTTTTGTACTACTTTCTGCCTTGGGTTAAATTTACTCCCATAAGGCTCCAAATAAGCACTGAAAGCATTGAGACTTCTGGTATAATTCATCTTTTAGCTATCACCAATAGTTTTCGTTATGGTGGAGGTTTCAGAATAAACCCTTATGCAAAACCTGACGATGGAGTTTTAGACGCCTGTCTTGTTTCGCCTTTGGGCAAACATTCTATCTTAGCTAAGCTGTATTCAACTCGTCGAGGAACTCATATTTATGACAAAAAGGTCCAAACTTTTTGTTTTGAAAGAATGACCATACAATCTGAAACTCCAATTACCCCCCAGGCTGATGGAGAAATTCTTCAGCCAGACACTTATTTCAGGATAGAAGTACTTAAAGGAGCTCTGAAAATCTTTGCACCATAGCCCACAAAAGAGATTTTCTCTTTTGTGGGCTTTTCTTTTGTGGGTTTATTTTTCCTTCTTTTTAGTTAAAATAAAATAATGGCCAAAAAAACTAAAATTTGTCTTTTATTTTTCATTCTTTTTGTCGCCTCTTTTTTCCGTTTCTGGCAACTTAAATCTATTCCCCCGGGACTTTATCCGGATGAAGCAATTAATGCAAATGAGGCCTATTTATTCCCGGGTAAGGTTTTTTATCCCGAAAATAACGGAAGAGAGGGGTTATTTATTAATTTAGTATTTCTCTCCTTTAAAATTTTTGGCAAAAGCGCCTTTTCAATAAGATTTGTCTCTGCTTTTTTTGGGGTCCTCACAGTTTTGGGGCTATATCTATTTTCAAAAGAAATATTCTATCATCTTAGTGAAGAAAAAAGAGAGATAGTCTCTTTGGTAGCCTCTTTCTTTTTGGCAACATCTTTTTGGCATACAAATTTCTCAAGAATTGGTTTCAGAGGTATTCTTTTGCCGTTTATTCTGGTTTTTTGGCTTTATTTTTTGTTACTGGGATATCGCAAACAAAAAGGGTGGTCAATAATTCTATCAGGAATATTCTTTGGCCTTGGGTTTTATACATATTCTTCTTTTAGACTAGCGGTATTTTTTCTGCTGGCCATTTGGGTGTATCTTTGGTTGCTTAAAGGAAGAAAAAATTTAAAACAATTTATAATTTTAAGTGCAAAATTCCTACTTCCGGCTTTTTTAGTTGCTCTTCCTTTGGGCATTTATTTTCTTTATCATCCACAGGACTTTCTCGGAAGACTGGGTCCTATTTCAATCTTTGCTCAACAAGATTTTATAAGTGCTTTTAGAGAGAGTTTATTTAAACACCTTTTAATGTTTAATTTTGCTGGTGACAGAAACTGGCGGCACAACATCTCCGGCTCTCCTCAATTATTTTGGCCAATAGGTATTCTTTTTCTGATAGGTGTTTTAATCTTTCTCAATAGGTTCTACATTTTTCTTGAAGAAAAGGACAAAAAAGCCTTCTTTTATTTTATTCCTCTTTTTGGCTTTTTTGTTTTCCTTTTGCCTGGCATTTTAACTTATGAAGGCATCCCTCATTCTCTCCGCACAATTGGCACCATTCCTTTTTTGTATCTTTTTGCCGGATTTTCAGCTCTCAGACTGTATGAAGTAATAAAAAAGATAGTCTCAAAATACAATTTTGCCCCCTTGTTTTTAAAGGCATTTGTTATTATCTTTTTTCTCTTTATCTTAACAAACCAAGCCAATCGATATTTTATTCTTTTTGCTAAAAACGAAAATGTAAAAGGGGCTTTTACAAACAATTTTGTTAAAATGGGAGAATATCTTGCCTCTTTTGAAAAAGATGTAAAAAAATATGTAATTGTAAATGAGCAAGGTGTGCCTGTCTGTTGGCTAAACAAAATCCCAATGCCGGCTCAAACATTAGTTTTTGAAGAAATTTCAAAATATGGAGAAATAAAAGCTGTCTATTTAAAGCCGGAAGATGTGAATAAAATCGATATAGAAAAAGGAACAAAAACAGTAATTATGCTTATGAGAGAAGATGAGAATATTATCAAGCATCTTAATACCTTATATCCTGGCGGATCTCTGTGGTGTAAAGATCCAATTATAGAATTGGTTTATGTACAAGAATAAAATCCCACCGAAATTGCAAAATCTATTTGATGAAATTGAAAACTGTCCTTTTTGTGCCCGAAAGAAAAATCCTTATAAGCATATTTTAGGAGGCGGGAGGTTTCAAAAACCAAAATTCTTTTTTATTTTTATTAATCCAACACATTTAAATATCTCTGCTCACCAGAATTACGAAGGAAAACTCAGATTTCCATTTATAGGAGTAAAATATTTTTGGAGATTTTTGTCAGAGGTGGGTTTGTTTAGCAACGACCTTGTAAGAAAATTGTATCAAGGCGGATGGAAAATAGAGTACGAAAATTTAATTGAAACAGAATTAGTCAAAAATAGTCTTTATCTCACAAATTTGGTAAAATGTACTAAAAATAATCCTTCTCCACCAAGTAAAGAGGAGATCCAGAGAGGTTTAATATTTCTAAAAAAAGAGATAAGTATTGTAGATCCAAAATATATAGTTACATTTGGCATATTGCCCTTCTATGCACTTACAGGCAAGAAAGTACTTTTGAAAGAGGTAGAGCGGTTATCCATAGAAAATGATATTCCCTTCTTTTCTCCAATAAAAATCGATGGTAAATCATATAAAATCTTTCCCTGCTATTTTCCTGTGGGAAGAGGAAACCCAAAGAAATCAGCATCGCTCCTAAAACGAATAATAAAATTCGGTTTGATAAATAATTAATTTAACATCATGAAAGTTAACACATCAGCTCTAATAGCCTTTTTAATTCTCGCAGCCTCATTTTTACTATCTTTCTTCTCCGCAAAACAAATCTCTTTAACAATGGATGAACTAGCGCATATCCCTGCTGGCTTCTCTTATCTTTATAAAAATGATTATCGTTTAAATCCTGAACATCCCCCTCTAATCAAAGATTTGGCAGCTTTTCCCTTAATGTTTTTGGGTCTAAATTTTCCCG
>CAZTTZ010000021.1:0-7219 GCA_964616065.1 uncultured Candidatus Saccharibacteria bacterium
AAACAATGCCAGATTTGGCGAGATGGTGAGACAAAAAAGGAAGGTTTTTTCTCTGAATGAAAAGGACAAAGGGCTCTAAAATTGGAGCCGACTTTCTCAAGCTTAATGTAACTTGAAATCACCTCAACTACGTCGAGGCGCTGTTTAATTTCATCAATAATTGAATCCATAAATTTAATGAAGTCTTAAAAGGATATTTACAATTGCAATTTGTAAAAACATTTTTGCTCTTGCTGCAACCCCAAAGGAGAATCCGTATTTTCTCTCTTTAATTAAATGAGAGACTCCATCTAGAATAAAAGAATGGGTTCTTAAATTGTTCTTCTTGGCAAAATAAGTTAGAGCGCTTTCAACAAAATATTCTCTTTTATATTCTTTTGGAATACTCTCCCAGAACTCTCTTTTTAAGGCTCGCATGCCTGCAAAAGGAGACTCGACTTTTGGAAGAAGCCAGGCTAAAAATTTGTTGAAATTTCTTCTATCTACGGCACCCACACACATATCTACTTTTCCCTGCAAAACGGGTTCAATTAACTTTTGGAAATGAGAAGGTTTAATTCCTACAAGGTCTGCATCTGAAAAAAGAAGTAAAGAGGCATCTGTTGAGTTTGTGCCAATTTCTAAAGCCTTTCCTTTACCTTTGTTTTCTTTTAGCTTTATAACCTTTGCGCCTGCCTCTTTGGCTATTTTAAAGGTGTTATCGCTTGATCCATCATCCACAACAATTACTTCATCTATAAAAGGGGTTTTTAAAAGGGCCTCTACCACAGCCTTAATTGTTTTTTCTTCATTAAAAGCTGGAACAACGGCTGCAACTTTTTCTTTCTTCATGTTTTCAAATGAATAAATTTCTGGTATAATTATAATCGAATCCTTTTTTAAAATCAATCTTATGAATTCTTCATCCTTTTTTGATCTTAAAAAGTTTTTAACCCCAAAAAGGTTAAAGGTTTTATTTGTGGCAACAGAGGCAGCTCCATTTGCAAAAGCAGGGGGTTTGGGTGATGTAATGTATTCTTTGCCCCTGGCTTTGAATGATTTGGGAGTGGATGCAAGAGTAATGATTCCCCGCTATGGAACAATTGACCCCAAAAAATATAATCTTTTAATGGAACTTGAAGGATTGAAAGTACCAACAGACCAACCTGGCCCTTATCCTTTTTTGGTTTGTAATGTTAAAAAATACATTGGTAAAAAAGCACCTTGTACATATTTTCTTGAGAATATGGAATATTACGAAAAGAGGGCAAATGTTTATGGTTATTCAGATGACCACGTCCGTTGGGCCCTTCTTTGCAGAGGAACAATTGAATTTTTAAGACAATCTAAATGGAGGCCAGATATTATTGTTGCTTCTGACTGGCAAACCGGCCTCATATCAAATTATTTAAAAACTGTATACAAAAAAGATCCTGCCTTTTCTCAAATTGCCCTAATTTTTGCCATCCACAATCTTCATTATCAGGGAATGTGTGATTTCAGGTTTATGCCTGAAAGTGAAAGAGATTCCGCCAGAGAACCCATACCGGATTTTTTTAATCCGAGGCTCGCAAAGCTTAATTGGATGTTAAGAGGAATTATGTATAGCGATTATATTGTCACTGTCTCTCCTACTTATGCAAAGGAAATTGTTACCCCAGAATATGGTGAAGGGTTAGATAAAATTTTGAAAGAAAAACAGCATAAAATTTTTGGCATTTTAAATGGAATCAGTTACAGAGATTATAATCCCGAAACCTCCCCTCATATCCCGGTGCATTATAATTTAAGAACGCTTCACAAAAGAAAAAGAAACAAAATACATCTTCAAAAACGCTTGAATTTAGAACAAAAACAAGATGTCTTTGTAATAGGAATGGTCTCTCGCCTAACAGAACAAAAGGGTTTTGATCTTTTGGGCGAAATTATCAACCATCTTTTTGAGAATTTAAGTCTCCAGTTAGTTGTTGTGGGGGATGGTGAATCAAGATATAAGGAGATGATTCAGAAAGCATCGGAGAAATTCCCAAAAAGAATTGGTTTTTCCTTCTCTTTTGAAAAATCTCTCCCTCACCTTGTTTTTGCCGGTGCCGATGCGCTTCTTGTGCCTTCTAAATTTGAACCTTGCGGTATAGTGCAACTTCAGGCAATGAGATATGGATGCGTTCCAATTGTAAGAAAAACCGGAGGGTTGGCAGATACAGTTGAAGACTTTAGACCCCAACAAGAAACAGGCACAGGTTTTGTATTCGAAAAATATGAACCGTTAGCTCTTTATACTGCCATTGTGAGAGCATATACTGTTTTCTCTATAAAAAACATCTGGATGAGGTTAGTTGCAAGAACCATGAAAGAAGATTTTTCCTGGCTTAAATCAGCAAAAAAATATCTTGAGCTTTTTAATATGCTATTAAGAGAAAAGAGGGGTCAATAAATAGGCTATGTATTGGGTAAATTTCTTACATATATACCAGCCGCTTGATCAATCAAAAGAAATTTTGAAAAGGGTGGTAAATGAATCTTATAGGCCTTTATTCAAAGGTCTTTTAAATTTATCAAATATAAAAGTGAATTTGAATATCAATGGTGCTTTAACAGAAAGACTTGCAAAGGACGGATATTCAGATGTTATTGAATCAATAAAAAAACTGGCTCAAACAGATAGGTTAGAATTTACAGAAAGTGCAAAATACCACCCTCTTTTACCTTTTTTAAATAAAGAGGAAATTGTAAGACAGATTCGAAAAAACCATGAAACAAATAAAAAATATTTTGGGAAAGTTTATAAACCTTATTGCTTTTTTCCGCCCGAGATGGCTTTTTCTCAAAAAGTAGGAAAAGTGGTGGAAAAATTAGGCTATAAAATGATTATTTTAGATGAGATAGCTTTCAACGGCGGCAAAAGCGAGCCCAAAAGAGATAGGCTCTTTTTGATCAAAAATACAAACCTAAAAGTTGCCTTCAGAGAAAGAAGGGTTTCAAATTGTATTATGAGTGCTGTTGTAAGAACAAAAAAAGAATTTTTGGAGGTACTTGGAGATGAAATAAAAGAAAAGGTATATCTTTTAACAGCAATGGATGGCGAAACTTTTGGACATCACCGGCCTGGACTTGAGAGGTTACTTTTCAAAATCCTACAAGCCAAAAAGCCAAAACAAATATTTTTATCAGAGCTTTCAAACTATTTTAGGGCAGAAGAGGAAATTGAACCTGTTGCATCTACCTGGGCCTCTTCAAAAGAGGAAATAGAAAAAGGAATTCAATTTTATTCTTGGAAAAATCCAAAAAATAAGGTTCATAAACTTCAATGGCAATTTTTGAATTATCTTTTAAGACTATCTAAAAAAAGAACGTTGTCAAAAAGAATTGGAGATAAAATTGATCAGGCACTTGCTTCTGATCAATTTTTCTGGGCCTCTGGAGAACCTTGGTGGAGTATTGAAATGATTGAAAAAGGTGCCTGGCAAATGCTAAAGGCCCTAAAAAGCCTTCCAAATATTACAAAAAAGGAAATTCAAAAAGGGGAAAAACTGTATAGGGACATCTTAGCAACCGCCTTTTGGTGGCAAAGAAGTGGGAAAATTGAGGAAAAATCAAAGAAATACAGAGAAGCTGTAAGAATTCCATTTAAGGAAAGAACGCTTGAGGCTGGAAAGCCTGAGGTTTATTATGCTTTTTTGGAAATGATGAAAAAGAAAATGAAAGAGGCGGCAAAAAACAAAAATTTTGAGAAAGCAATTTTATGGAGAGACGCTATTTGGAAATTAGAAACAAAAAATGATATTTATGATGCTATTCATGCAGTTGATCTTTTAAGATTAGAAGTTTCAGACCCTCAGCTAACAAAATTGATGGAAAGATACAAAGAGAAATATAAAAAAATTAAGCCCGGCCAGCCAGAGTTAAGAAAAGCCCAATGAGGTATTCAATAGAAAAAGCAGAAGATCCTGTTTTTATAGAAAAATTTTTTGAAAAGAATTTTAAAATATATTTTTCAGATACAAAAAAAGAAAAAATAAAAAAGATTGAAATTGAGAAAAAATCACCTAACTGGGCAAAAGAAACCTCTCTTTTGAGGTATAAAATTTTCTTTGATTCTAAATTTAAAATAATCAGAGGTAGCGCTAAAAAGAATCGTTCAAAGAAAAAAGTTTTCTTTTTAATGAATTATCTTTATTGGCATGGGTTTAACAAGGGCAGATATAGAATTCCAAAACCCCTGGACTATTTTGAAAAAGCAAATCTTCTGCTTTACCAAGAAGCCAGAGGAGAGACTTTCTCATCTGTGATTGCTCAAAACAAATTAAAAGAAATAGAGCAGGATGTAAAGAAAATTGCCCGATGGCTGGCAAAACTTCACACAACTAAAATAAAAGGAGGCTTATTTGAAAAAGCTGCTTTTTTAGGGGAGAAAAAATATCAAAAAATGATTGCTGATATAGAGAAGATTATGCCATCTTTAAAAAAAGAGTTTAAAAATTTTATTAATTTAAACTTAATCCAACAGGTTTGGAACAAAAAAGAATATCTTTCTTTAATTCACAATGACTTTTATCCGGGAAATATTATTATTCAAGACTCTAAAGTTTTTGGAATAGATTTTGATAGAGCAGGAATAGGGCCGTTTTTAATGGATTTAGCAACTTTTTATGGCTGTTTTGATTTTCCAAAAGAAATTTGGCCCACAGGCTTAACAAAAAATGAAAGGAAAAAATTCCAAAATCTTTTTTTGGAAGTCTATTGTAAAAAAAGAAATATTCAATTAAAGAAAATTCAAGATTTATTAAAGCCTTTTTTATTAAAAATTTTCCTCGACCAAATCCACTTTCATTTTTATTTTGCTAAACGTGGTTGGCGCTATATGGACAAAACTGCAAAAAATGCCGCCCAAAGAAAAATTCGGGCTTTAGTTTTGACAGTCAAAAAATTAACCAAAGATTTATGAAAGTTTTATTTGTTGTTTCCGAATGTGCGCCAATTGCAAAGGTAGGAGGACTGGGAGATGTTGCCTCATCTCTGCCAAAAGCGCTCAAAGAGTTAGGAGTGGATGTTTCTATAGTGTTACCTTTTTATAAACCGATAAAAATTAAAAAGCCTATATTGGTAAAAAGAAACGCAAAGATAAATTTTTTTGGAAAGGAGGAAAAATTTAATATTTGGAAAGTGCATATTTTAAAAAAGAAAATACCTGTTTTCTTGATAGAACATAAAAAATATATTTCATCAGGTGGTGTGTATATTGAAAGTGATGCATCCTCAGGTGGAAGCTTGTCTGAGGCTGAAAGATTTTTATTTTTCTCTTTAGCTGCGCTTGAAGTTGCCAATTTCAAAAAAGCCTCAATTTTACATTGCCATGATTGGCATGTAGCAATTATCCCCTATCTTGTAAAAACACAAGGGTTGCCTTTTAAAACTCTTTTAACTATACACAACCTTGCTTATCAAGGACAATATCCTGCTTCTTTAATAAATAAAATTTTCAAAACAAATTTTAAAGGGAGGGTAAATTGTCTTGAATTGGGAATTCTAAACGCAGATATTATAAATACAGTTAGCCCAACTTATGCGAAAGAAATTCTTACCAAAAAATTTGGTTTTGGACTGGAGAAAGTCCTGAGGAAAAGAAAAAAAGATCTTTATGGCATCTTAAATGGGTTAGATGAAGATATTTGGGATCCCAAAATTGACAAATTTATAGTCCAAAATTATTCTTGGGAAGATTTAGACAAAAAGATAGAAAATAAAAAGTACCTCTTGAAAAAATTGTTCTATCGTCCTGATTTCGAGAAACCTGTAATTTCAATTATCTCCCGGCTTGCCATGCAAAAAGGCATTGATTTGATAGAAAAGATTTTTTCAAATCTTTTAAAAGAAAATATTTATTTTATCGTCTTAGGAAAAGGGCATAAAAGGTATGAAAACTTCTTTTTAAAGATGGAAAAAAGATACCCAAAAATGGTTAAAGCGAATATCCTTTTTGACGAAAGGTTAGCCCATCAAATTTATGCTGGTTCTGATATATTCTTAATGCCCTCTTTTTTTGAACCATGCGGTTTAGGACAGCAGATATCAATGAAATATGGAACAGTTGTAGTAGCCAGAGCTGTTGGAGGGATAAAAGATACTATTAAAAATGCAAAATTCAAAATTCAAAATTCAAAATTAATAGTTGAGGGAGAGGGGTTTTTATTTGAGAAATATAACCCTAAAGAGTTTTTAAAAGAAATAAAAAGAGCTCTCAAATTTTATCAAAATAAAGAGATTTGGCAAAAAATCCAACAAAACGGAATGAAAAAAGATTTCTCTTGGAGAAAATCTGCAAAGGAATATTTGAAGCTATATAAAAAATTACGATGAAGTTAGCAATTATCTCAGATACTCATGATAACTTAGAAAATTTAAAGAAATTTTTAAAATGGGTAAAAGAAAACAAGCCGGAGATAATTATTCATTGTGGCGATGTTACCTCCCTGACAACTTTAAAAGAGTTATTAAAAATTTTTAAAGGGAAGCTTTATCTTGTTTTGGGCAATGCTGAATTGGATATAGAGAACCTCAAAAACCTTCAAAAAAAATATCCGAATCTTGTGATTTTTGAAAAAATTGGAGAATTAACATTTAATAAACTAAAAATTGCCTTTTTGCATTTTCCCTCAATTGCAAGAAAAGTAGCCTATACAAATAAATATCATTTTATATTTTATGGCCACACTCACAAGCCTTGGGCAGAAAAAATAAACGAGACTTATTTAATAAATCCCGGAAATTTAAAAGGTGAACCTTATCAGCCCACCTTTTGTGTTTTAGATTTAGACAAGAAGAAATTTGAATTGGTGTTATTAAATAAGCTTTAATACTCCAACTTAATCCCTAATTTTTCAGCAATTTGTCTTATCCATTTTTCGTGCCTATCAACTTTGTGAGCCAACATCACCATTTCTTGAAAATAGGTATCTGCTTTTTTGGCGTAGGCATCAATTGAAGCAAGGAGGTTGTTAACATCTTCTTTGGTAGCAAGCCTTTCTGTGGCCTCTTTTAAATCTTCTTTTGTAACAAAAATGTCAAAAAGGCTTTGGAACCTATCATCAATCTTTTGAAACTTCCCATCTAAATATTCAATTAATTCAGAAAAATCTTTGCTCATGTTTCTATTTAAATAATAGATGGCTAAGTATCTTTGTCAAGGTAAATTTTTTCTTGAAAAATTATGAATAAACTAAAATTTATTATTAATTGTTTA
>CAZTTZ010000022.1:0-7164 GCA_964616065.1 uncultured Candidatus Saccharibacteria bacterium
GACAGAGGAAGGAAATCAGCAGCAAGATCAAGAACAAAACCAGACACAAAATCAAGAAGAGGAAAGTCAAACTCGGGATCAACAACAGAAAGAAACAAATGGGGGTGAGCAGACACAACAGCAAAATCAGGGAGGACAGGAGACGCAGCCGAGCAACGATCAAAGTCAGAGTGGAGATCAAGATACAGGAGACAGCCAAGCCGCACCAGATAATAGCCAGCAAACCCAAGGTTAAAATATTAAAGTATGGCTACGATTAAGAAGTTTGAGGATTTAATTTCTTGGAAAAAGGCAAGAGAATTGACTCGCTACATTTATTATTTGACAAAGAAAGAAAAATTTTCAAAAGATTATGGCTTGAAAGATCAGATTCAAAGATCTGCGGTATCAACAATGGCAAATCAAGCAGAGGGTTTTTGTCGGGGGACTAAAATTGAGTTGATAAATTATTTTTATATTGCCAAAGGATCAGCCGGAGAGGTTCAAAGCCATTTATATGTAGCACTAGATCAAGGTTATATCACAAAGGGAGAGTTTCAAAAAGGTTATAGAGTGGCAGATGAAGTTCAGCGATTAATTCAGAATTTTGTAGACAAAGTAAAAGCAGGAGCGTATAGAGGCCTGCAGTATAAAAATGTTGATATTTCGAGATATCGAAAAACGCCGGCAGATGAGATAAAAGAGAAGATAGAAAAAGAAGGGAAAGTATTTACGATGGAAGGGATATTGACAAAAGAAGAAGCAGAGAGGAGAGGGCTAAAGCCGATAATGTGAATATCGAAATATCGAAATGTCGATATATCGAAATTTCGAAATATCGAGGTGTCGAGGTGTTGAAGAATTTTGTCATCTAGATTATAATAAAAAACATGAAAATTGGTTTTTTGAAGAGGTTATGGCAAAAAAGCGATGTTTAAAAATTAATTAAAAAATTAATTAAATTTTAATTTATGCTGAAGAAGATTCTAAAAATTTGGATTTTGGCTCTCATTTTTCTTTTGCCTTTATTTTGGCTTCCTTTTTCTTTTGAGTGGATTGAATTTAACAAGTTGTATTTACTTTTCTTTTTGGGCTGGGGAGGTGTTTTTCTTTGGAATTTAAAGATGATTTTCATTGACAAGGGAATAAAGATTAGATGGGGGAAAATAGATTGGTTAGTTCTTGCTTTCTTTCTATTAGCGGTGGTTTCTTTTGCGTTCTCCCAGGACCGCTTTCTTTCGCTTTTTGGAAGTTACAGGCGGTTTAATAATGGCCTGATAGCCCTTCTTTCATTTTTTGCTTTATATCTTCTTGTAAGAGAAAATATTGGTCTTCAAAATGAGAAAATTGAAAAAGTTCAAGGAAAAGAAACAGAGGAGGGAATAAAGATAAAAGCGGTAAAAAAATTAAAAAGAGACACAGAAGGAGCAGTTGGGGTGAATGATATTTTCTGGAGTTTATTTGCCTCAGCGTTTGTGGTAGTTTTATGGATTTGGGTTTGGTTGCTTTTTGGCCCAAAACTGACAGGATTTTTCTTGAAAGTCGGCTGGGTGTTTTCTCCAGCATCGGGCACAGCCTTTAGCACAGCGGTCTATTTAGCCTTAATGATAGTTTTGGTTTTAACTAAATTTCTTTTGTTAGGTAAGGGTGATAAAGAAGAAAGGAGGTCTTTATTAAAAAAGATAATTTTTTCTGTATTTTTGATTTTGAGCATTTCTCTTTTGATAATTTTTGATTTTTCTCCTGCTTGGATTGTGCTTGGGATATCTTTAATTGGTTTTATTGCCTTTTCTTTGTATCGGAAAGTTTTTAGGAAAGATGTTCATAAACTTATCCTTCCTATTTTTCTTATTTTAATTTCTGCATTATTTTTACTTCTCAACTTTAGGGCCCTTGTAGGAGATTTGGGGCTTGAGAGAAGTTTTATTTTAAACTATCCAACAGAGAATATCCTATGGCAAAGTGAATCTTGGCGAATTGGAACAAGGGTAGCAGGGAGTAATATAAAAAATGGAATTTCAGGCACAGGGCCGGCGACATTCCTTTTTGATTATGCTAAATTTAAATCTGACAGAATTTTAAAAAGTCCATTCTGGCAAATTGAGTTTAGTGGGTCTGGGAACAATGTGGCAGAAACTTTGGCAACAATGGGAGTCTTGGGAGTTTTGGTTTTCTTATTAATTATGGGACTGAGTTTGTTTTATGTTGTAAAAACCAAAGAAGATTTAGAGAAAAAACTTTTTTTGGGCACTTTTCTTTTGGGGATTGCCGTTTCCCAGTTTGTGTTTTATCAGAATATGGTTTTGGGTGGACTTTTCTGGTTGGCTTTAGGATTAGGGGCAGGTTTTGCTTCTGTGAAAGAAAAGAAATACTCCTTTAGAAAGTCTCCCGAGATAGGACTGGTGTTTGAAACTGTGACATTGGTGTTAATTATTGCTTTGATTGCAGGATATTTCTATGGAATTAAGTTTTATTTAGCAGATTACAATTATCAAAAAGTGATAAGAGAGCCTGACTTAGATAAAAAAATAGAAATAGCCCAGAGAGCAGTGAGGTTAAATCCCTATCAGGTGGATTATCAAATAACTCTCTCTCAGATTTTAATTCAGAGATTGAAGCAAGAATTACAAAAACCAGAAGGGGCTCAGGATCAGACCAAGATTCAAAATTTAGCCAGCGCCCTTTCGTTTTATTTGACTTCAATTAAGCGATTGGCTCCTGGCAATGTAATAGCGCGCCAGAGTTTAGCAAATGCCTATCGCGATTTAATAGGGATAGCCGCGGGCAAGCCGGAAGACGAGGCGATAAAAACTTACTCAGAAGCAATAGAACTCGAACCTAAAAATCCAGTACTTTATACAGAGAGAGGGAAAATTTATATGGCAAAAAATGAAAAAGATAAGGCAAGGGAAGATTTTCAGAAAGCAATTGATTTAACACCTTATTATATAGATGCCCAAATTCAAATGACATTTATTGAAGAAAATGAAGGGAAAATTCAGGATGCTATTAAAAGATTGGAAGATTTGGCCAGAACATCACCCTTAGATCTCAATACTGACCTTCTCTTTAGATTAGGCTGGCTCTATTATAATAACAAAGAATATGATAAGGCGATTTCAGTTTTAGAGAGAACTTACAAGTTGAACCCATTCCATGCAAATGCATTGTTTATTTTAGGATTATCTTATCAACAAAAAGGAGAGACAAAAAAGGCAATTGATGTATTAGAGAGAGTGGCCCAACTTAATCCTGACAACCAAACTGTAAAAGACAAGTTAAAAGAATTGAAAGGGGAGGGTGCCCAAATTCAAGAAGAAACTTCAGAAGAGGAAAAAGAGGAGGAAAAATAAAAACCTCCTTTAATATGAAATGTTAAATGCTTGACTTGGGTTTTGTTTTGGTATAAAATTAACTCACATTTTGGAATAAATTTGATTTTGAAATTAAGATTTTATTTCTAAATCAAATAAGATATCTTTGCTCTTCTTTGAAGAAGAGTTTTTGATGTTTTAATTATCAATTATCACTGATCAGTTATCATTAATCATTTATCATTGATTATTATGCGGATTAAAGATTTTTCTAAATCTAAAGTTCGCCTTAATTTACCTTATCTTTTGGAGCCCCAATTTGCCTCTTGGAGGCGTTTTTGGGAAGAAGATTTTAAGGAGTTATTAAATGAAATTTCTCCAATTTATGATTACACAAAAAAAGAATATGAGTTGTGGTTTTTAGATTATAATCTAGGCGAGCCGAAATATAAAAGCGCTTTGGAAGCGAAAGAGAATAATGATTCATATGCCGCACCCCTAAGAGTCTCAGTTAAGCTTGTCAAATTAAAGACAAAAGAAGAAATAACCCAAGAGGTATATTTATGTGATTTTCCTTTAATGACAGAAAAGGGAACGTTTATTGTTAATGGAATTGAAAGAGTTATTGTATCCCAACTTCTTCGCTCGCCCGGTGCTTTTTTTGATGCAAGAGAAATTAGAGGAAAGAAATATTTTGGGGGTAAAATTATTCCAAACAGAGGAAGTTGGCTGGAATTTGAAACTGACCCATCAGGTTTTATTGGGGTAAAAATTGATAGAAGAAGGAGGGTGCCGGCAACCATTCTTTTGAGGGCTTTAGGGTATGAAAGAGATGAGGATATAAAGGCATTATTTGAAGATATTGATAGGGGCGAGATAAAATTTATTGAGGAAACTTTAAAAAGAGACCCAACTAACAATCAGACAGAGGCTCTAATGACGATTTACAGACGCCTGAGACCTGGCGATATGGTGACCCCTGACACAGCAAAAGAGTTGTTTGATAATATGTTTTTCAATTTTGAGCGGTATGATTTATCAACAGTTGGAAGATGGAAAACCTGGCAGAGACTTCCTGAAATAAAACCAAAAGACCCTGAGAAAATTGATATCAAAGACAGAGTTCTGAAAAAAGAAGATGTTGTAGCAGTTTTAAGAGAAATCATTCGTTTAAATAATACACCCCAGGCTGAGCCTGATCAAATTGATCATTTAGGCAACAGGCGAGTGCGCTCTTTAAATGAGCTTTTAAGAGAAAGGGCAAGAATTGGCCTAACCCGAATGGAAAGGATTATTAAAGATAGAATGTCTACTCTAACTTCAGAAGAAGTAATGCCGATTCGTGTAATCAACCCCCGACCATTTATGGCAGTGATTAAACAGTTTTTTGCTTCCTCTCCTTTGTCTCAATTTATGGACAATGAAAACATTTTATCTGAACTGGAACATAAAAGAAGATTGACTGCTTCAGGCCCTGGGGGTTTACCAAAGAAAAGAGCAGGTCTGCAGGTAAGAGATGTTCAGCCATCACATTATGGAAGAATTTGTCCAATTCAAACACCGGAAGGCCCGAATGTGGGGCTGGTAGTGCATCTGGCAGGATATGTGAGAATTAATCGGTTTGGTTTTTTGGAGACACCTTATTTTAAGGTAGAGAAGGGAAGGGTTACAAAAAAGATTCAATATTTAAATGCTTTCGAAGAGGAAAGGTATAACATTATCCCTGCGAGTACAGAAATTGATAAAGATGGGAAAATTATTCCAAAAGAGATATTCGGAAGAAAAAAAGGAAGACCAGGGATAATTAAGCGAGAAGAAATAGATTTCATTGACGTATCGCCTGAGCAATGTTTATCTGTGGCTACATCTTTGATTCCATTTCTACAAAATGATGATGCAAATCGGGCTTTGATGGGTTCAAATATGCAAAGACAAGCAGTTCCTTTAATAGACCCTGAAGCACCATTAGTTGGGACAGGTTTAGAAGAAAAAGTAGCCAGAGATACAGGGCATTTGGTTCTGGCAAAGGAAGATGGAGAAGTGTTAGAAGTGGATGCAGAACATATAACAATCAAAGAAAAAGATGGCCAAAAAAGAGTTTATAAACTGCTTAACTTTAGACCTACCAATCAATATACCTGCCTTCATCAAAGACCCATTGTTAAAGTAAAAGATAAAGTCAAGAAAGGGCAGGTAATTGCAGATGGGCCAGCAACTGACCATGGTGTTTTAGCCTTGGGAAGGAATCTTTTGGTAGCCTTCCTTTCTTTTAGGGGCCATAATTATGAAGATGGAATAATTATCTCAAGAAGATTGGTAGAAGAGGATATTTTATCATCAGTTCATATTGAGGCTTTCACCTGTGATGTAAGAGAGACAAAACTGGGACCGGAAATTACTACGGCTGATATTCCCAATGTATCAGAGGAGAAATTAAAAGATTTAGATGAGGAGGGAATTGTAAGAATTGGGGCTGAGGTTAGACCCAATGATATTTTGGTTGGAAAAATTTCTCCAAAAGGAGAAGTAGACTTAACTCCAGAGGAAAGATTGCTTTTGGCAATTTTTGGAGAAAAGGCAAAAAATGTAAAGGATACATCCTTGTTAATGGAACATGGAAAAGAGGGAAGAGTGATAGGAATTAAAATTTTCTCCCCTGAGTTTGGACATAAACTTGAGCCAGGAATTGTTAAAAGAATTTTAATTGAGGTGGCTCAATGGCGAAAAATAACTGTTGGTGATAAACTTGCTGGTCGCCATGGCAATAAAGGAATTATTTCAAAAATTTTGCCCCCTGAGGAAATGCCATTTTTGGAAGATGGAACACCTGTAGATATAGTCTTAAATCCCCTCTCTGTTGCCTCAAGAATGAATATTGGACAGATTTTAGAAACACATCTTGGTTTTGCTGCAAAAAAATTAGGCTTTAGAGCTGTCTCTCCGGCTTTATCTGGAGCCAAAGAAGAAGATATCAAAAAAGAACTAAAAGCAGCGGGTTTGCCGGAAGATGGAAAGGTTGTTTTGTATGATGGAATAACCGGTGAGCCGTTCCCAGAAAAAGTTACCGTTGGTTATATTTATATGATGAAGCTGATTCATATGGTGGAAGATAAAATTCATATGCGTTCAATCGGGCCATACTCGCTTATTACTCAGCAGCCTTTTGGAGGAAGATCTCAATTTGGAGGTCAAAGGTTTGGAGAAATGGAGGTCTGGGCGCTTGAGGGCTATGGAGCAGCGCATAGTTTGCAAGAGATGCTGACTATCAAATCAGATGATGTTTTAGGAAGGGCAAATGCTTATCAGGCAATTTTAAAGAATAAAAAGATAGAGACACCTAATGTTCCGGCTTCATTTTCGCTTTTAATAAGTGAGTTAAAATCTCTGGGATTGAATGTGGAGATTAAGATGAGAGAGGAGAAAACAAACTCAAATCTCAAATCTCAAAATGCAAAATGACAATTCAAAATTTAAAAAAGAGTTTATTTCAAGACTAATTAATTTTTCTATTCGAGTTATTAAGCTTTGTGAGAGGTGCCAACAGAAAAAGACTTTGCGGCCCCTTCTTGACCAACTTATTAGAAGCTCTACTTCTGTTGGGGCTAATGTAGTGGAAGCTAAATCTTCCAGTTCCAAAAAGGATTATATTCGTTTTTTTGAAATAGCTTTAAAATCAGCAAATGAGACTAAATATTGGTTAATTCTTCTCAGAGAAGTAAACCCTCATTTTAAGAAAGAAATAGAGGCTTTATTGAACGAAGCGATTGAAATTTCCAATATCCTTGCTTCAGGTATTTTAACCATGAAAGGGAAGAAATAATTTTACATTTTAAATTGTCATTTTGAGATTTGCATTTTGAGATTTGAATTT
>CAZTTZ010000023.1:0-6917 GCA_964616065.1 uncultured Candidatus Saccharibacteria bacterium
AAAGATCCTCCTGAGTGATAATTTCTTGTGATATTTGAGAGAAAAAATCTTCCATGAGTTCATTCAGTAAATATACCCTCTTTTTTTGCTTTTTCTAAAGCTTTTATTACCAATTCTTGGTGCTCCGATACATTAATAAGTTTGCCTGTCGTATTTTTAATAACTTTTTCAATTATTTTATAAATATTTTGATCTACCTCTTTGATTTTTTGTTGCTTATAATTTTCGAGTTCCTTTTTGGTATTCTCTACATAATATTTAAGAACCTCGTCTTCTACTTTTTTTAGATCTACTAACTCCAGTTTCAAGTTTTTAATAAATTCCTCTAAATGCTTTTTGCTCTCCTTGGCCAACTCATTTATTGTTTCGTTTGTTTTTTTTCTTATCTCTAAGAATTCTTTTTTGGCCTGAGCATTTAATTGATTAATATTCTTTAATATCTCCTCTTCCATTTTATTTTGAGCCTCCATCCTCGCCTTTAAGGTGATTTTCGAAATCTCTTGTGTTTCTTGTTCCAGAGACTTAATTTTTTCTTTTGCTTTATCTACTTCTTTCAAAAGTTCCCCTTCAATTTTTGGCGCTAAAGATTTAAGTTGTTTTTCAAGCCCTGCAAATTCTTTTTTAGATTGGAAAAGAGATTCTTGAATTTCTTTTTGGATAAGACCTTTCATTAAATTGATATTTTCTCGGATACCCTCATGGAGTATTCTCTCAAGCTCTTTTTGTAATTCTTTGGGAATCTTTAAAACAAAATTTCTCTCTTCAGATCTATATTTTCTTGAAGATAAAAAGACTAAATATAAAAAAATAAAAATTAAAAGCAAAAACAAAATTATACCTAAGCATTCCAAAAAGAGAGGGGAGTATAAATTTGTGAGGGAATTTATCATAGAGATATTTCTTTAATAAAGTATAACAAATAAAGCCAGCCCAAGTCCAGCAAGGGTTAAAATTACAATTCCAATTAGATTCAAAATTAAAGAAGCCCGAATACTTCTTTTTGCAAGAGGATTTCTCCCCGTCGCTTCAATTCCTTTGCGGAGAGCCTTTGTAAAAGATACAAATCCTGCAAAAAAACTTCCTCCTCCCACCAATAAAGCAAAAATGTATCTAAGTACAACCGGGAAATTTTCAGGCCTGCCAAACCCTCCGATAATATTTTTTAAAGTCTCTTGGATGCCTCCGCCTTTTTTAAGGTTAAGGTATTGAATTTCAACAAAAGTTTTTATTTTCCCTTCTTGTTGATCAAAATCCTCTAATGCCCTTCCAAGAACAAATCCACTTTGCGTGGCTTTCTGTCCAACACCAGGTAAATTTGAAGAAGTTATAAAATCTCCTTTTTTTATTGCGCCATTTATATTACTTACCTTAACCTCTGCTATTCCATAAGAAAGCACAGGGCGAGTTGAAGTGGTCTCTTTTCCCAAAGCAATGGCCGGCTTTTCTATGAGAACACCAAAAAGGTTTGGATCGTAAGGTTTTTTTGCCTTTTTGAGTCCTTCTTTGGTTTGAACTAAAATATCACCTGCCTCTATGTTTAAATCAGCCACATGATAATATGCTGCAATTGAAAATTTTTGAGCCCAAACAATACAACTGAAGACTGGAAGGAAAACAAATATAAAAAGAGAAATAATTAAAAAAACTTTGTACTTTTTCCACATCATATTTCATTATACTATCTGATACTTTTTCAAGCAACAATGTTAACTTTCTTGTTTGTAATGCATTTAAACTTAAAAATACCAATTTAAACCCTTGTTCATTAGAAAAAATAGAAAATTAGCATAAAGGAATTGTCTTGTGGAAAAAATAGGTTGACAGGATATTATAAGGGCATTAACATTAAAGAATATAGTTAAATTCCCGTCACGGGAAAAGGGAAAATTTCTATGCATAATAAAAAAAGTAACTTATTTTTCCTATAATGCTTGATAAAAAAAGTCATTTTAATATGTCTTTTGAAGCGCGGAATGAATATCTAAAAGTTCTGGTGAAGAAATTGGGTTATTTTTCTAAGTCTAAGAAAGAAAAATCACAACTTCTTGACGATTATTGTAAAATTACCGGGTTAAATAGAAATTATGTAATCAGGAAAATAAACAGCGGCAGTTATTTAAAAAGTACTATTAGTAATAGAGGGAGAAAAATTAAATATGATGAAGAGGTTGTTAGCAATTTGATTAAAATATGGAAAATGCTTCATTATCCCTGCGGGAAAAAATTAGAGAAAATTTTGAGAGATGAATCGGAAAATTTAATAATTTTTAAAGCGTTAAATGTGTCTCTTAAAATACAGAAGAAATTAAAAGAAATTTCTTCTTCCACAATCGATATGAAACTTAGAGAAGTAAAAAGGAAAATGAAATATAAATACAAAACTACTTCAAGAGGCATTAAAGAGAAAACTCCAAAGAAGTTTAAAGAAGAAAACGGTGGAAGGAAAAACCTTCCACCGTTTAACTACTAGTATGTGAAGCATATATGAGTCAATTCAATTTGTACTGAGAAATTGTGCTGAGAAAATTGACTTGTGGATCATTTTACATTGAATAATCCGTATTACACTTTTTTGGTATTTTTCAGGAGATTTTCAAATGGTTAAAAATAAAAATCTCTGTACCCATTCTTGGGGCCTGTGGAAAACTTTTCTTGACAAGTTTTCTTGCCGGCGGGAAAATGAAATAAGAATTTTTTCTCGTGACGGGAAATTATGGAAAACCAAGAAAAAACAAGGTTAATTAGTGTTGATGAAGTAATTAAAAGAGCCAGAAGTGCGGGCGTTGATTTTGGTAAAGGTGATCCAAGAAACAGACTCCGTTATTATGCAAAATTAGGACTTCTTCCTCCTGCAAAGAGGAAATGTTTCAATGGCGAAAAACTTCCAAAAGGGGCATATCCAAAGGAAGTGGTTGATATTCTTATTAAGATAGACAGAAAACTAAAGGAAGGAAAAAACATTCAAGTAGTGGCAAGAGAATTACAGGAAGAAAAACAAAAAACTCCTACTCCAAAAGTTCTCATTTCTCCTTCATCACTTCCTCCCGAACCTTCCTTACCTATATATATAAAAGAGAAAGAAGAACTAAAAGAAGAAAAGCCCCCAATTTATGAAAAACCAGAGGTAGAGGTCAAGAAGCAAATTACACCTTATCCATTACCCAAAAAGAGAATCTCAGTTGTTAAAGTTTTTTCTCAAACATTAAAAATCTTTATATTTATGCTATTGCTGATGGGGATGGGTTATGTTTCCTTTAGGAGTTTTGGTTTAGAGAAAATTTTTTCAAATTTTCTAGCCGGCATTTCTTTTCCCTCCTCTTTTGTTGGAAAAGTTGAACCTCAATCTTTGCCTGAATTTCAAAAACTTTTATTTCCTTCACCAGAGCCATATTTAACAATAAATGTTGAAACAGATATTAATGCTCCTTTAAATCTAAAATCTCCAGATGAAACTTCTCCTTTGCTTTCCTTTTTCAAAGGAGAGTATAAGGGTACCCTTACTGTTGCTAATTTGACCGAAGATAGGCAATATATTCTTCCTGATCTTTCAGGCACCATCTGTTTGGATACAGGTAACTGCTTTCCCAAAGAAGATAAAAACAAAGTTACAACTTCAGGAGGCGAAATTAATAGACTTGTTAAATTTACCGGATTACGAACAATTGGAAATGCATCGATTCTTGATCTTTACCAGGAAGGTTTGGCAATGACAATTGACAAAACAGGTAATATAGGCATAGGTACAACAACACCCCAAACAAAGTTAGATATTGTAGGCTCGCTAAGGCTTAAGCAGAATGAGAACTATCTTTCGTTCAATTTAGATAAAGAGGTTGCTTCAATCTCTGCTCCCACAATGGAAATTAAAGCGAATAATAAAACAGCCCTGTTTGTTGATTCAGAAGGTAAAATAGGTATTGGTACTACAGAGCCACAACATACATTAGAGGTAAATGGTAAAATTCAAGCCACGGGAGATATATGTACGAAGCTTGGGGGAGGAAAATGCTTAAGCCAATTAGTTCAACAACTTCCAATTTTTATTGGAGGAGGCGCCACTACAGGGGGGATTACTGGAAGCGGAAATGCAAACTATATACCATTGTGGAGTGGGAGCACTTCTTTAAGTAATTCTGTAATCTATCAAGATGGAAGTTCAATAGGTATTGGAACCACAAGCCCTGATACAACTTTGGATGTTAATGGAACAATAAAGGTAACTGGATTTCAATTACCCACAGGAGCCCAAGAGGGATATGTTCTTACCGCAGATGCTTCCGGTGTTGGCACTTGGCAACCGGCACCTTCGGGCACATTACCTACAGGCACATTAGATGGTCAAACTTTACGATGGGACGGGACAAGTTGGGTAGCAAACTCTTTACTTTTTAATGATGGCACTTCTGTTGGAATAGGAACAACTAGCCCGTCTGAGAAATTAACTGTTTCTGGGAATAGTTTAATTGAAGGCGTATTAACCATCTCTACTTCAACGACTCCACAATTGGTGCTCCAAGATGATCTGGGCAATTATTTAAATTTCTCCATAGACTCTAGCCAGGTTGAAATGACTAGTTCTAAAACATTAGTTTTGAATTCTTTAACCGGAGAGATCGATTTAGGAAGTGATGTTACAGTGTTTGATGCTTCTTCAAGTGAAATAAGAGGAGATACTTTTATTTCTTCCGCAACCGATTCTACGGTTCGAAAATCAGGAGAAAGAGTGTTTAGAGCGGCAATTCCTATATTTCCATATTCAATTGCTGCCCAAACAGAATCCACTTCTTATATTCAAATTTCCAAAGAATTTTCTTCGTCTGAGTCTTTAAGCGATGTTTTACCATCTCAATTGGCAGGTACGCAAAGAGAGTTTGCCTTTCTTATAAAATATGCCGACGACATTCCGACAAATTCAACATCAGATTGGAGGGTCTATAGGCCAAACGCTGATACAACCTTTGTTAGTTTTTCCCTTTCTGGGCAAGCAATGGCAACATTAGAAAAAGGCAACTTAGTTCTTTCTGATTTTTATCAACTTCCTGACAATGATTGGCGCTTAGAAATAAAGGTCCCCGCAGGTCATAAAATTAGAATTTTTGCTATTTATCTTCTGGCTTATGACAAAATCCAATAAAAATAAAAATTTAAAGGTCGGAAAACTTCTTCATCCAGAAATAATTAATTTAAAGAGATGAGAAAAACGAGAAAAAGATTATTACCAAAGATGTTTAATCCGAAACTAAAACTCCTAAAAGGAACACGGTTTGTTTCGTTTGCCTTCATTTTCACCGCTTTTCTCATTGCGGCAGGTGTTATTCTAGGCGCAAATATGTACTACAACCTTGACACAGGGGAGGTAATCGTAGAAGAAATTCAAAGGGTAACTCAACTTATTAGAGCCACAGGCGGATTGATTGCGGGAGGAAGTGCAAGCGATACCCTTTCAGCAGGTGAGAAGTTAAAGGTTTCCGGAGGAGCCCTAGTCTTAAATAATGTCGGCCAAGATGAGTTGATTTTTACCGCAACCACCAGTCCCTCCACTTATTACATTAAACTCCAGGCCCCTCAAGGTATAACCAGCACAGCAACTTATATTCTTCCAGACCATACCGCTTCCCCTCCAAGTTCAGACTATGTATTGACTTGGCAAACAGGAGGGCAGATGGAATGGAAGGAGGTAACCTCAGTTGGAGGAGCAGGCGATATTACCGCTGTTGGTGATGTTTCCTCCGGTGGAGCCTTTGATACTTCTCAGGGTAATACTCTCTATTTTGAAGGAGGCACTGCCAATGATTATGAGATTGCTCTAACCGCTCAAGACCCAAATCAGGATTACACCATTACTCTTCCTGCCCAGACGGGAACGGTTGGTCTGCTTGCCGATAGTTTAACCTCTGGTGGAATAATGTTTGCCTCCAATACATATACAATGAGTCAAGATGCTTCTAACCTTTTCTGGGATGATACGAATAATAGATTAGGCATCGGTACAAATAGCCCAAGTTATCCTTTAGATGTCTTGGGAGCAATCAGGACAGGAGGAAATGGTGTTGATGGCCAGTTAAGAATTTATTCAGAGCAGGGAGATACCGATTATGAACTAGTGTTTCAACCAAATTCTGCGATGACTCAGGATACAGTTTATACCTGGCCCGCAGATACAGGTTCTTCAAACCAAGTGTTAACTACAGATGGAAGCGGAAGTTTAACATGGTCCACTGTGCAAGGCGTAGGCGGAATTACTGGTTCTGGAACAACAAACACAATAGCCAAATTTACAGATTCCCAAGCGATTGGAGATTCTTCAATCACCGATGATGGAAGTACGGTAACGATCGGAGTCGATCTAACTGTTTCAGGCAATCTTACAGTTGGTGGTACAGGTACTCATACTATTGCCGGGACACTCGACCCTAATTACGTAGCAGGTTACACTTTGACAGGTTCAATTACCGGCTCTGGATCCCCGAATATTACAGGAATTAATCAATTCTCAGGAGTAACAGCAGTATTGTCTACCTCAGTTACTACACCATTACTTACTTCTTCAGGTGGCACATTAACTGTCCAGTCAGATACCGGTCACGATGTGATTTTAGATGCAGGCTCAGGAACGATCCAGATTGCAACCGGTGATGTCATTAAAACTCCCGGGGGTTATTCAATTGCAGATTCAGGCCAGCAAATTTTAAGAGAGGTAATTCCAATAATGGGATATGATCTTCCTGTTCAATGTTCAACTGCCTGTGATGATGAGTACGCTACTATCTCAAGAACAATAGAGGATTATCCGTTCTCATCGGCTTATACCGGAACAACAAGAAAACATAAATTTATTATCCGCTATGCTACCTCAGATACGACTACAAATCTGAGCTTCAGAGTGTATAATGAGACTCAAGCAACAACTACAGACA